>JAVVEP010000021.1 GCA_032250735.1 Gammaproteobacteria bacterium | reverse complement strand
CCAATCGTGCCGACGTTTACATGCGGTTTACTGCGTTGAAATTTTTCCTTAGACATCGGCCGACCCTCTTCTTTTCGTCTGTTTCTGTTAATGACGCCTGCATTCACAGTTACGCCAAAAATAAATAATCACTTACTGCGCAAATAACAAAACCACCTACAAAAACTTCCTGCAAATTCTTGATGACTGTCTTAGATGGCTGGCTGAAACACACCCACCATTCCAATCTCATCCAAAAACAAGACTGGAGCTCATGCTCGGAATTGAACCGAGGACCTCATCCTTACCAAGGATGTGCTCTACCCCTGAGCTACATGAGCCGCTCTAACCTTGCTTGCCGGCCCCCAGGGGTACCTGCCAACGACTTGCTACTTCATAACCAACTGGAGCGGGTGATGGGGATCGAACCCACATAGTCAGCTTGGAAGGCTGAAGTTCTACCATTGAACTACACCCGCAAAGAGTCAATTTTCCAGAACCCGTTCTATGAACCAGAACCTATAAAACCATCGGTAAAAATCAGCGTCTACGCCTTTTCATACCTTAATTTGTGCTATTTTTTATACCGACTGAGACAGCCCGCAACTCTTCTGTTAATGGTGGAGGGGGGTGGATTCGAACCACCGAAGGCGGAGCCGTCAGATTTACAGTCTGATCCCTTTAGCCACTCGGGAACCCCTCCCCGAAAAGAGCGCGTAAGTCTGATTGAAACACCGCATTGTGTCAACCGCCTGGCTGGCTTATATTGCAGGTAATCACCGCGATCGCGCGATCCAGAGACATCTGATAGCCGCGACGTGGCGAGCTGTGACCCTCACCCCCCAACCAGGCCTGGAAGCGGATCCCGCCACACCGGCAACGACAGCGAGGAATACCCCATGACGGTAATCCGTCAACAAGACCTGATTACCAGCATCGCCGATGCCTGCCAGCACATTTCGTACTACCATTCCCGCGATTTTATCCAGGCCTTACACCGCGCCTATACGCGCGAAGAATCCATCGCCGCCAAAGACGCCATAGCGCAAATATTGGTGAATTCCCGCCTCTGCGCCGAGGGCCATCGCCCCATCTGCCAGGACACGGGTATCGTTGTGGTGTTTCTGAAAGTGGGCATGGGCATCTCCTGGGAAGGCAATCTATCGGTACAGGAGATGATCGACGAAGGTGTGCGCCGCGCCTACACCGATGCCGACAATCCACTGCGCGCCTCGGTGGTCAGCGACCCCGCCGGCGCACGGCAAAACACCGGCGACAATACCCCTGCCGTGGTGCACACCGAGCTTGTGCCCGGCAACCGGCTGGAGGTTATCGTGGCCGCCAAGGGCGGCGGCTCGGAGAACAAGGCCAGGTTCACCGTACTCAACCCCAGCGACAGCATCGTCGACTGGGTGCTGGACATCGTGCCCACCCTCGGCGCCGGCTGGTGCCCGCCCGGCATACTCAGCCTCGGCATCGGCGGCACCCCCGAGAAGGCGATGCTGCTGGCCAAGGAGGGCATGATGGCGCCCATCAACATCCAGCAACTCAAGGCCCGCGGCGCGCAAAGCACCGCCGAACAATTACGCCTGGAACTCTACGACAAGGTCAACGCGCTCGGCATTGGCGCCCAGGGGCTCGGCGGACTGACCACGGTGCTGGACATCAAGGTCAGCGACTACCCCACCCACGCCGCCTCCAAACCCGTGGCCCTGATCCCCAACTGCGCCGCCACCCGGCATATCCACTTTACCCTGGACGGCACCGGCCCCGCACAACTGCCTATCCCCCGACTGGCCGACTGGCCGGAGATCGCCCTCAGCGGCAGCGATCAGGCCCGCCGGGTGGATCTCGACACGCTGACCCGCAACGACATCGCCCAGTGGCAACCGGGTGAAACCCTGCTGCTGTCGGGCAAACTGTTGACCGGGCGTGACGCCGCCCATAAACGCCTCATCGACCTGCTCGACCGCGGTGAACCGCTGCCCGACGGCGTCGACCTGCGCGGCCGGTTTATCTATTACGTCGGGCCGGTGGACGCGGTACGCGACGAGGCCGTCGGCCCCGCCGGTCCCACCACCGCCACCCGGATGGACAAATTCACCGACACCATTCTGGAGAAGACCGGGCTGATCGGCATGATCGGCAAGGCCGAGCGCGGTCCTGCCGCCATTGAATCCATCAAACGTCATGGCGCCGTGTACCTTATCGCCACCGGCGGCGCCGCCTACCTGGTCTCCCGGGCGATCCGCTCGGCCAGGGTCATTGCCTTCCCGGAGCTGGGCATGGAGGCGATTCACGAATTTGTGGTCGAAGAGATGCCGGTGACCGTGGCCGTCGACACCCAGGGACATTCCGTGCATCAAACGGGGCCCGCCGAGTGGCGGGCGCACATCGCCGGGATTCCGGTGAGGGTCGTCTAGGAGACTGTGCGAGTTATTTGAAACAGAAGGGCGGCCAACCTATTATGCCTTTTCGGTCCTGGCACCGCCCGCGGCATGGGCGTGGGCGCCACCCTCGTGCGTGAGATACAGGGCCAGGCCCAGCAACGCAATACCACCCGCCAGGTACAACAGATCCAGGGGACCGGCGAATTCCATGCCGACCGCGTGCTCGAAATATTTGACGATCAGGATCATCAGGATCACCTTGGCCAGGCGTCCCTTGAGATCATCCAGGCTGTGGATAATCAACACACTGGAGGCGGTTTCAGAATCCTCCGCCTTATCGATACGGCTAATGAACAGCTCATACAGACCCAGGGCAAAAATCAGCAATACGGTACCCAGCAGATAGCCATCGACTATCTCCACCACATGGGTCACCGCCGCGCCACGAAAGGCCTCACGCGCCTCGCCCACCAACCCCGCCGAGGTATATTCAAACAAGTGGGTCACCAGAAACCAGGCATCAACGGTGGCAATGAAAAACATCACAAAGGCGATGGCCAGGCTGGAGATAACCGCAAACAACACCACGAAGCGACTACTCCAGAGGGCGCTCTCAAACCATTTTTCCAGTTCATTCATTTTTAAGGATACGTGTGAGGGTTGGGGCCTGCATTGTGACCTACGGGGATATTGTGGGTCAAAGCAAATGCGCTGCTAGTGCTGACTGATGCGGAACTGACATGGTACTGATGCGGCACTGATACAGGTGCTACAAACGCACGAAACGCCATCCCCGTTATTGGTTGAGCGATTTATCCTGTGCCTGAACGGCCTGTGCACGCGACGCCTCGGCAGCCTTGCGCGCCTGCTTGTAATCACCCTCCTGCAGGGCCTGCTCGGCACTCTGCAGCAGCGCCTCGGCCGACTGCAACTCTGCCGTGGCGCGGGTTTCGGCACCCACCTCACGCGCCGCCTCCAGTGCCTGGCGCGCATTGCTCATCTCCTGCACCGGCACGCCGGCACAGGCGGACAGGGCCAGCAAGAGCACCAGGGAAGGGATCTTCACACGGTTTTTAAGGCTTTGTTTAGTATGGGCGACAGTGCGCGCGACAGGGATCGAATTCATAGGACCAAGGCTAGCGTTTATGGACAACGGTGACGCATCAAAATTGAAAACAAGGTAGCACCAGCCCCGGATACTATCAACAAAATTACCCAGGGGCGACAATCGATACAGGCAACCGATACAATGCCCGGCAGGCACTTTGTAGAGGAGAAACCGGCATGTCGACCACCATCTATCACAACCCGCGCTGTTCCAAATCCCGCCAGACGCTGGAGCTGCTGAACACCCGCGGCGCCGAGCCCCGGGTCGTGGAATATCTTGAGACACCCCCGGATGCCGCCACCCTCGAACAGCTGCTCACCCTGCTCAAACTGGAACCCCGCGCACTGATGCGCCGGCAGGAGGCCGAATACCGGGACAACCATCTCGACGACACCACCCTCAGCCGCGAACAACTCATTGCGGCCATGGTGGCACACCCCAAACTGATCGAACGTCCCATCGTGATTACCGAGCACAACGGACAGCGCAGGGCCGCCATCGGCCGCCCGCCGGAGGCCGTACTGGATATCCTCTAGGGCTAGGCCAGCGTTCTTTGGCCACCCTGCAAATCCTCTGCAAGCTCTCCACAACCCAACACCAAGGACAACACCATGAGCGATATTCTGGTTCTCTATTACAGCCGCAAAGGCAGCACCGCCGAAATGGCCCAGCTCATCTGCCGCGGCATCGAGCAGGTGGCGGGCGCCCAGGCCAGACTCCGCACCGTGCCCCCGGTATCCACCGTCTGCGAGTCCACGGCCGACGACATCCCCGCCGAGGGCCCGCCCTATGTCATCCACGACGATCTGCGCCAGTGCAGCGGCCTGGTGCTCGGCAGCCCCACCCGCTTCGGTAATATGGCGGCGCCGCTGAAATACTTTATCGACTCCACCTCCGACCTCTGGCTCTCCGGCAGCCTGGCCGGCAAACCCGCCGCGGTCTTCACCTCCACCTCCAGTCTGCACGGGGGACAGGAGAGCACCCTGCTGAGCATGATGATCCCGCTGCTGCACCACGGCATGCTCATCACCGGCCTCCCCTATTCCGAGACCGACATCATGCACACCACCACCGGCGGCACCCCCTATGGCGCGAGTCATTTTGCCGGCGATGACAATAAACGGCCGTTAAGCGATGAAGAGAAACGCCTGTGCAAGGCGCTGGGAAAACGGGTGGCGAGTGCGGCCATCAAGCTTCAGGCCGGGTGACAGGCCCGCCACAGCGGGATGCCAACAGTGGCGAATCCAGTACGGATACTGCGAACGACGACGCGGCCCCGACGGCCCGCGCGATACCGGTCAGTCTGTTTCTTGGCTGGGCACGCTGAGCTCGCGTTTCCAGCCCAGCTTTTTCTCGATAGCGGAAATCATCATGCCGGCGATATCCTTGCCGGTGGCCGCCTCGATACCCTCCAGGCCGGGAGAGGAATTGACCTCTAACAAGAGCGGCCCGTTCCTGGAGCGGATGATGTCCACACCGGCCACTTTGAGACCGAGGGTTTTGGCGGCCTTTTTGGCCAGCTCCCGTTCCTCGGCGGTGATCTTGACGATCGAGGCGCTGCCGCCCTGATGAAGATTGGCGCGGAATTCACCGGGCGCCGCCTCCCGCTGGATCGAGGCCACCACCTTGCCGTCAATCACGAAACAGCGCAGATCCTTGCCGTTCGCCTCCTTGATAAACTCCTGCACCAGCAGATTGGCATTCAGCGCCTTAAAGGCATTGATCACACTCTCTGCCGCCTTTTTGGTTTCGGCCAGCACCACGCCCTCGCCCTGAGACCCTTCCAGCAGCTTCACGATCAGTGGCGCACCACCCACCATTTCAATCAGGTCATGGGTATCGATCGGGGAATTGGCGAAACCGGTGGTGGGTATGCTGATGCCGTGCTTGAGCATTAATTGCAGCGCGAACAGCTTGTCTCTGGATTGGGCCACCGAGGTTGAAGAATTGAGAGCATACACCCCCATGCTCTCAAACTGTCGGGTAAGGGCACAGCCGTAAAAGGTGACGCTGGGCCGAATCCGGGTAATGACCGCATCCAGATCACTGAGGATCTTGCCGCCACGGTAATGTGTCTCTGGCTCGACCGCATCTAACTTCATGTAGCACTGCTTGATATTCAGGAACACCATCTCATGCCCGCGTTCATCACCGGCCTCGAGAATACGCTGGTTACTGTACAGTTCCTGATTACTGGCAAGCAGGCCGATCTTGAGGCCGCTGCGGGTATATTCCTTTTTCCCGTAAAAATCATTCAGCTGCCGGGGGGTCGTCTCCCCGTGGCAAAATCCCACGGCAGGATCGACCAGCATGCGACCGCTCATCGCCTCCCGGCCCAGCAGCATCCTGTAACCCATGGAATCGCGGTTCGCCAGCGTCAGCTCAATCTCCCAGGCATCGCCGCCCAGGCGCATGGTGGTGCTGATGACATAGCGCGTCTCGGAGATACCGCTGGAACTCTTGACCAGTCGTTTATCCACCACCGGGCGCTCACAACGGATGACGATGCGACGGTTATTTTGCAGCGGATGCACCTCAAAACTGACCCAGGATTCACCCTCACGTCGAAAGCGCTGGATATTAAAGGCGTGCAGGGAAGAGGTTTTTGCCCCGGAATCAACCCGCGCCTTGATGGCCGGTATACCGAGACCGGGGAAGGCGCACCACTCTTCACCGCCAACAATCATTTTGGGTTTTTCTTTGCTCATAGGATTACATATCTACATGAGTGATCGTTCAATGTTAACGCTGGACATGATAGTGGCCCGCGCGCGCCCTGCAAAACAACCTTAGCCTATTTGCCGCTGAATAGCTGCGCCGGCGCCAGACTAAATCAGGTTACGCACAAACGGAATCGTCAGCTTTCTCTGCTGCACCAGGGAGGCCTCATCCAGCCGGTCCAGCAGGGCGAATAGCGATGCCATATCCCGACTGCTGCGCCGCATCAGAAACTGCGCCACCTCGTCCGACAGCTCAAACCCCCGCCGCCGGGCGCGCAATTGCAGGGCGCCCATCTTTCCCGCATCGTCCAGCCCGGCCAGCTGCAACACCGGCCCCCAGCACAGACGCGAGTGCAGATCCGGCAGTTGCACAGCCAGCGCCGAGGGCGCCACATCGGCCGTCACCAGCAGGCTGCCGCCCGCCGCCCGCACGCGGTTATAAAAATGCAACAGCGCCTCCTCCCACTCCGCCCGGGCGGCGATCACCTGCACATCATCCACGCACACCAGCGACATCTGCTCCAGCCCCTCAAAGATCTCCGTGGACAGGGTGATCAGTTCGGTCAACGGCAAATAGGCCACGCTGCGCTGATGCTCGGTGGCCGACTGACAGGCGGCCTGCAACAGATGGCTCTTTCCGGCGTTGGCGCCACCCCACAACAGCAAAAACTGCTCCGCCTCGGGGTCGCCCGCCGCCGCGCGCTGCACATGATGCACCGCCTCGGCATTTGCGCCGGTAAAATAGTTCTCAAAGGAGCGGCCATCCCGCCAGCCAAAGCGCAGGGGTATCTGTTCTGTTACCACGTAGTTATCCTAAAAAGTTACCTTAAAAAGTTACCTTAAAAAGTTACCCTGAAAAGTAATCGGAAAAATCATCCATGGGTGGGGGATAACCAACCGCATCACGTATTCGCGTAGAGCTCGCTTTGCTGATACTGCTGCTGCAGGTATCGCACCAGCACCATGATCACCGCAGCCACCGGCAGGGCCAGCATCACCCCCATAAAGCCGAACAACTGTCCGCCCGCCATCACCGCAAAAATGACCGCCACCGGGTGCAGGCCGATCTTGTCACCGACCAGTAGCGGCGTTAACAGCATGCCTTCCAGCGCCTGGCCCACACCAAACACCGCAGCGACTAACAGCAAATAGTAAAGCTCGTGAAACTGCATGAAGGCGGCGACACCCGCCAGCAGGATACCGATAATAAAGCCGAGATAGGGGACAAAGCTTACCAGCCCCGCCACCACGCCGATGATCAGCGCCAGCTCCAGACCGACCCACCACAGGCCCAGCGAATAGACAATCCCAAGCACCAGCATCACCAGCAACTGCCCGCGCAAGAAGGCGCCCAGCACCGTATCGGCATCTGTCGCCAGTCGCACCACCGTGGCCTCCCAACGGCGTGGCAACAGGCTGCGAAAACGCGCCAGCAGGAGGTCCCAGTCACGCAACAGATAGAAGGTCACCACCGGGATCAGCACCAGATTTGCCAAAACCGCCGCCAGCGCCATGCCCGACGAAGACAGCCAGGACATCACCCCCCCCGCCGCACCACCCACCTGGGACCAGTGTTGTTGCAGGCTCGACTTCACGCTCGACCAGTCCAGCGCCGAGGCATCGATACCGAAGCGTTGACTCAGCCACGGCGCCAGATTTTCCTGCGCCCAGTCGAGATAGCCGAGCACGGCCCTGGCCAGGGCAACCAGCTGTTGCTGCAGGGCGGGCAGCAGCAGCAACAGCAGCCCCGCCATGGCGGACAAGAGCAGCACAAAGATCACCGTTACCGCGGCAGCGCGCGGCATGCCTTTCGCTTCCATGCGATCCACCAGCGGATCGCCCAGATACGCCAGCAAGGCGGCGGCCAGAAACGGCGTCAGCACCGGCGCCAGCAGATACAGCAGGAAACCCAGCGTCAGTGTAACAGCGAGTAGTAACCACTTCTGCGAATCATTCAGCATTTCAGTTATTGACCTTTTTGTTGGTTATCAGCCCGCATAGCTCATGCGTTCGGGCCCTTCTGCCGCAGAATATCCAGCGCCCGCCTTCCCCAGGTCCAGATGTAGTCCAGACCACTCAGCGCGGTGGTGGCGAGCACGATATAGACCAGCGCCTCGATAATCCAGGGGGTCAGTGCAAAATCGCCGTGGTAAAAAACCACCGCCAGCACAAACACGATCTGCACAAAGGTATTCACCTTGCTGATCCGCGAGGGCTCCATGTCGAAGCGGCCCAGGCTGTAATGAAAAATCACCCCGCCGATAACGATCAGCAGATCCCGCGCCATCACCGCAATCAGCAGCCACAACGGAATCATCGCCAGCCAGGTGAGGGTGCAGAACACCGACACCAGCAGCAGCTTGTCGGCCAGCGGATCGAGGATGGAACCCAGCCGACTCTGCCAGCCATAATGCTTGGCCAGAAAACCGTCCAGGCCGTCGGACAGGCCGGCCACCGCAAACCACACCAGCGCCGCACCGAACTCCATCTGCAACAGGCTCCACACCACCGGCAGCACCAGCAACATGCGAAACACACTGATGATATTGGGAAGCTGGTTCATCTCCATGACGCTAGGAGCCTGTCGGACTATGGAAGAATCTACTGCGCTGATGGGAAATCGGCCCATTTTTCCGATCATTTTGATGAAATACGTCCTGTATTTCACCCCTTCGGGGTCGCTTGCGCGGTCCCAATCCGCTCCCGGCGGATTGGTCGTTAAATAGGCCCACTATTTTCCTCAAATGATCGAAAATATGGACTCGATTTCCCACCATGCTTGCTACGATTCCCATAGTCCGACAGCCTCCTAGCACTCTTTCAGACGGGTGTGGACGGGCACGGGCAGCATTCGGGTCATCGGGATGCTGCCGCCGCCAAAAACCACCTGAATGAGCGCCCGCCGCCACATTACGATTGAGGGACGTCACGTTCCGTTTACGGCAACAGCTGATAGGTCTGGGTATTCCTCTCCGCCCACTCCACCGGCCCGCCGGTGGCGCTCAACCGCGGCTGGTAGCGTTGCAGGACGTGGCCCAGCGCAATGGTCTGAGCGATGGCATCGGGGCCGCCCTCCACCTCCAGCTCGAAGCTCACCTGGTCGGCATCGACCCGCGTGACCTGCACATGACCGACCTGTTGCAGGGATCGCAGATACTGCGTCACCCGCGCGTAATCACCCAGGCTGCGTACTGCCACCACCGTCATCGGCAAGCGGCCCGCCAGCTCGCCCGCCACCGGGGCATAACGCGAGGCGAGCACCTCGATGGTGCCGGAGACTCCCCCATCAATCACCTCGACCGGCAACACGCCGGCGCTGGCCCAGGATTGGGTCTGCTGGCCCTCCAGCAGGGTCCACTGCGCCTGCCAGTCGCCACCGGTATTGCGGAACATGCGCCCCACCAGCACCGACTCGGTGCGATAGCGGGTGGACGCCTGCAGGATGGGATCGCGAAAACCGGCCCAGACATCGGCAAAGGAGAGGCTGCGTTGATCCTCCAGGTCCATCAGCGGCAGCAGCAGGGCCAGACCGCGCCGCCGGGCCTCGCGGGTCAGCAGCTCAGCAACGGGCTGGATGGAATCAGCGGCCAGCAGGTATCGCTGCTCGGCATCCTGCACCGCCAGCCAGGCCAGGGTGGCGGGCCGCGTCGCCCCCCACACCGGCAGCTGGTGATCGGTCAATACCCGGTCCACCGCAGTCTTATCGAAGCGGAACAGCACCAGCTGCGGATCGGCACCGGTGAGGCCCGCCGCCGCGGCCTCCTGCAGGGCCTGCTCACGTCGCTGATCCGACAGGGCACGATAGTGGTAGCGCTGCAGGAAGGCAGCCGGGCTGCGGGTCGCCTGCACCACGTCCGGCAGCTGGGCCGCATCGGGCTGGCCGCTGACCTTGACCAGCACCTCGGCCAGCGCCGCGGCCATCGCTGTGGCCCGCTCACTGCGCTGCTGGCTGAACACCTGCACCTCCGCCTCGTACAGCCCGCTGACCTCCGCCGTCAGGCCCACCGAGGGCAGCAACAACACGGCCAGCAGCCAGCGCGCTGACACCACAAGATTTATCCAACGGTCTGATTTGCACATAAAACGCACGCTATGCGAGCCACCCCGCCAAGTCAACACGCAAGGCGGCTTAACTATGACTTGAAGGTATGACCGAAGGTACGGCCGATGGTGTGATCGAAGGCATGGCCGAATGCAGCCGCCGTAGCCCGCTTAATTCACCCCTTTCATTGCAGAGCACGGAGCTTGCCGATAAAATACGCGACCCTCAAAACCCTTATTACACAGGTATCTTGCCGTGAGCCGTCCCGATGATAGCGCCAGTTCTTCCCGCCCTGAAACCGCGGGCCTAAGCTACCGCGACGCCGGGGTGGACATTGAGGCCGGCAATCGGCTGATCGACCGCATCAAACCCATCGCCAACGCCACCCGGCGGCCCGGTGTGCTGGATTCCATCGGCGGCTTCGGCGCCCTGTTCGAGATCCCCACCGACCGTTACCAACAACCCGTGCTGGTATCAGGTACCGACGGCGTCGGCACCAAGCTAAAACTGGCCACGGAGATGAACAAGCACGACACCATCGGCATCGATCTGGTGGCGATGTGCGTCAACGACCTCATCGTCGCCGGCGCCGAACCGCTGTATTTCCTCGACTATTACGCCACCGGCAAGCTCAGCCTGGACCTGGCCGAAGACGTGATCAAGGGCATTGGCGAGGGCTGCGTTCAGGCCGGCTGCGCCCTGGTCGGCGGCGAGACCGCCGAGATGCCCGGCATGTACGACGGCGGCGACTACGACCTGGCCGGCTTCTGCGTCGGCGTGGTGGAAAAGGCCAAGATCATCGACGGCAGCAAGGTGGTCGCCGGCGACGTGCTCATCGGCCTCGCCTCCAGCGGTCCGCACTCCAACGGTTATTCGCTGGTACGCAAGATCCTCGAGGTCAGCGGCGCCGATCTCAACGAGGATTTCCACGGCAAACCACTGGGCGAGACCCTGCTGACCCCGACCCGCATCTACGTCAAACCCCTGCTGGCCCTGCTGGAAAAGGTAGATGTGCACGCCCTGGCCCACATCACCGGCGGCGGCCTGCTGGAAAATCTGCCGCGGGTGATGCCCGAGGGCACCCAGGCCATCATCGACAGCAGCAGCTGGCGGCGCCCGCCGATATTCGACTGGTTGCAGCAGCACGGCCAGGTCGAGGCCAGGGAGATGTACCGCACCTTTAACTGCGGCGTCGGCATGGTGCTGTGCGTGGCCGCAGCCGATGTGGACCAGACCCTGGCCCTGCTCGGCGAACAGGGCGAAAGCGCCTCAGTGATCGGCCGCATTCAAGCGTCAACAGGCGACAGCGAGCAAGTGATCGTTAACTAAGATCTATGCTGACGTCGTCATCCAAAAGCAGTCTCATTTATAGCGCTATTAAACTCCCTCTCCCAACACTGGGAAAGGGTTGGGGTGAGGGTTCATGAAGCACACTCCGTGCAGCTCACCCCTCATCCCAACCTTCTCCCCTCGAGGGGAGAAGGGGTAAAAAAACACCCTCGCTCACACACCATGCCCAAACTCCCCATCGTCGTCCTCATCTCCGGCAGCGGCAGTAATCTGCAGGCGCTGATCAACGCCATTGCCCGGGGCGAACTGAGCGCGGAGATCCACGCCGTGATCAGCAATCGACCCGACGCCGGGGGCCTGCAACGCGCCCGCGCGGCCGGCATCCCCGCCGAGGCCCTGGACCACACCGCCTTTGAATCCCGCGCGGCCTTTGATCAGGCCCTGCAGGCGCACATCGACCGCTATGCGCCGGAGCTGGTGGTACTGGCCGGTTTCATGCGCCTGCTCAGCGACGACTTTGTGGCGCATTATTCCGGTCGCATGATCAACATCCATCCCTCGTTGTTGCCGGCCTATACCGGGCTCAACACCCACCAACGGGTGCTGGACGCAGGCGACAAACAACACGGCGCCAGCGTGCACTTCGTCACCGCCGAGCTGGATGGCGGGCCGGTGATCCTGCAGGCCACCGTCGCGGTGCAGCCGACCGATAACGCCCAGACCCTGGCGGCCCGGGTGCTGACCCAGGAGCACAGACTCTATCCGCGGGTGGTGCAATGGTTTGCCGAAGGTCGCCTGCAACTGCGCGACGGGCAGGTCTGGTTCGACGGCGCGGCGCTGAGCCAGCCACTGCAACTGGAGGCCCTGCCCGACGAGGATGGTATGGCCCGGCAAGGGGAGCCTGGGCAGTGACCCCCGCCGCCGGCTCCGCATGGCCCTCGCCCTGGTGGCAGTGGACCGTGCCCGCGCTGTGCCTGCTGGCGGCGGCCCTCATCAGCGTACTGGATCTCAATCAGGGCCTGTTTCTGTGGCTCAACCAGCTCGGTCTGGACAGTGACAGCCACCCCCTCCGCGATCGCTTCTGGGCCAGCGCCACCCTGCTGGGCGACACCCTGGCGGCCTTCTCTCTGCTGGCCCTCTTGCTGCGCAAACGGCCCGACATCGTCTGGACGGTGCTGCTCACCGCCCTGTTCACCACGCTGTGGGTACACGGCCTGAAAAACGCGCTGGATTCACTACGCCCGCTGGCGGTGCTGGGGGCGGAGCAGGTGCATGTGATCGGCGAGGCCCTCAACAAGAACTCCTTCCCCTCCGGCCACACCGCCACCGCCTTCACCCTGGCGGCGGTGATCTGCCTGCGCGGCGTACACCCGGCGCTGGCCGTCGGCGCACTGCTGCTGGCCACCCTGGCCGGGATCTCGCGCATCATGGTGGGGGCCCACTGGCCGCTGGACGTCCTCGCCGGCGCCCTGGGCGGCTGGCTGTGCGCGCTGATCGGCATACGGCTCTACGCCCGCTGGCCCGCACCGGGCCGCCCCGTGGCGCGCCTGATCATCGGCCTGATCCTGCTGGGCTGTGCGCTCAGCCTGCTGCTGATCCACGATTCCGGATACCCACTGGCAAGGCCGTTGCAACTGATCCTGGCCAGCATCAGCCTGGTTGCCATTTTCTGGGCGGGTTGGGAAATGTTTTTGGTCGCAAGACAGAAATCATCAGGGGACAGACCTTAGGTCTGTCCCCGTCGTCGATCGGCTTGGCCGCTTGCAAACCGATATCGGCTTTACTGAACCTTTTACTGAACCCTTTACTGAACTAAGGCTGCCGACAGCTGGCTATTTTGAGGCGGGGGCCTCAGCCGCTGCGGTCAAGCGCGCCAGCGCCACGCCACCCTTGCGATACAGCAACTCGTAGGGTTCCAGCTCGGGCAGATACTTGGATTTGGTCAACACGATCTCGCCCCGTTGCGGGCGGCGCGTCTCGGTCACCCGCTGGATGTAGACGCTGAAGCTGGGGGTATTCAGGTGCCAGCGCACCAGCGTGCCGCTGTCGGCATAGCCCTCCTTATTGACCAGCAAAGCCGCCTCTTTTACCGGCCCCTGATGCAGCCCGGCCACCACCGGCAGCAGGAACGCCGAGATCGACAGGGCGCTGACCACGCCGCTGATCAGCAGTTTGTCCGACAGCAGAAACCGGCGCTCTGCCATACACCACAGGGTGAACATGATCGCCGCCACAAAAAACAGCCGGTAGCCTAACGAGAAGTGGGAAGGGTATTCAGCCAGCATCTCCCGCAGGTACTGGTCCTTGATCCCGGGCAGGGCGCCGTCGATGATCTCGGGCAACAACAGCAGCACTACAAACAGCACCAGCTGCGGCATGTACAGCCACAGCCTCGCGCTCAGCCGGTCGCCCAGCCGGTTCATCCCCGCCTCGTTGATGAACAGCGCCATGACGATGAACATGCCGGTCAGTCCGTACAACACATAGTGCGGCAGCTTGGTGCCGGAGAGGGAAAAAAAGACCACCACAAACCCCAGCCACAGCAGGCCGAACAGGCCCAGCTCATCGCGCAGCAACTGCCGGGCGTTGAGCAGCGCCTTCACAAACACCGTGGTAAAGGGCAGCACTGCCACCAGCAACACCGGCAGGTAATAGAAAATGCCGCCGCCGTGCTGCTCCATGGCGCCACCGAAACGGTCGAGATTGTGTTTGAAGAAAAAGCCCTGAATAAAGGCATCCCCCTCCTTGAGGTACTGCACCACATACCAGGGCAGGGCGATGGCCAGAAAAATCAGGATGCCCAGTGGGTTGAACACCATCTTCAGCCACAGCCGCCACTGCCCTTTGACGGCAAAAAACAGCAGGCTGACCGCCAGCGGCACCAGCACGGCCACCGGGCCCTTGGTCAGAAAGCCCAGCCCGATACAGGCAAAGGCCAGCAGCAGCCAACGGCGTTCGCGCTCCCGCCAGTACAGGTAGACACAAAACAGCGCGCTGGCGATAAACAGATTCAGTAGGGCATCGGCCGTGGCCGCGCTGGCCATCACCGAGACCTCAAAGGCCGTGGCGGTGATGATCGCCGCCAGCAGGGCGCTGCGTTCATCGCGCAAGCGGCGCACAAAGGCGTACACCGCCAGCACCCACAGCGTGGCCGCCAGCGCCGAGGGCAGCCGAAAGGCGAACTCGTTGACCCCAAACACCAGCACGCTGGCCGCCTGCAACCAATAGATCAGGATCGGCTTGTCGTAGCGCGGATTGCCATCGAGATAGGTGGAGACAAAATCACCGCGCACCAGCATCTCGCGCGTAGCCTCGCTGAAGGCGCCCTCGTCCAGGTCAAACAGGGGGACGGCGTAAATGTTCAGATAAAAACTCACCGCCACGGCCAGCAGGGCCAACAGCCGCAATACAAAGTGGCTGAGCGGTATGGGCAGGATGGGGGACATGGCGTTCTCGGTGGCTTTTAGGTGGTTTAAGGCGGCGACGCGGAAGCAACCATCGCGTTAAGCTGCCGGGAATAAAATCATGTGTCATACAACGGCTCTGGGCGCGGATGTTTCAGGTGGTCGCATGAGATAGACTACGGCCTGTTCATCCCGCTCAGGACAGGCGCTACATTCTTCCATCCATGACCTCTCAACCGTGACCGACAAATCCCCACCCCCCGCAGCCACCACAGGCCGCGACCGCGCCCCGCGAAAGCACCCGCTGGTCACGGCCCTGCGCTACCTCATCGGCGCACTGCTGCTGGCGGGGCTGATCCTGGCAGTGGAACGCTGGATCGGCTGGTCGACCCTGCTGAGCCCCTGGCGGACACTGGCCCCCGGCGCCCTGGCCGCGGGCATTATACTGGTATTTTTGAGCTACAGCCTGCGTGCCCTGCGCGTCTACGACTATTTTCTGGCCGACACCCGCGGTCGGTTTGCGCTGTGCCTGCGGCTGTCCCTGCAACACAACCTGCTCAACAACCTCCTGCCCATGCGCTCCGGCGAACTGAGCTTTCCCCTGCTGATGGCCCACGGCTTCGCCATACCCGCGATGCGTTCCGTGCCCGCCCTGCTGTGGTTTCGGCTGCTGGACCTGCACACCCTCATCGCCTTTGCCCTGCTGGTGCTCGGCGAACGCTTCATCGGCCAGACCGCCGGGGCCCTGCTGGGGCTCGCCTGGATGGTCCTGCCCTGGCTGGGGTTCCAACTCTATGGCGCCTGGCAGCGACGTCTGAGACACCACCCCGGTACCATCGGAAAATTCCTGCATCAGGTGCTGGAGAGCCTGCCGCAACAGCCCCGCCTGTTCTGGCGCTCGTGGCTGTGGACCCTGCTCAACTGGGCGATCAAACTGGCGGTATTCGCCTGGATTCTCACCCTGTTTGCCGACATCCCGCTGGGCACCGCATGGATAGGCGCCACCCTGGGGGACTTCACCAGCGTATTGCCCATCCACGGCATCGCCGGTGCGGGCACCTACGAGGCCGGGGTCGTCGCCGGCCTGGCGCCGTTCGGCATCCCACCCACCACCGCCCTGCAGGCCGCCGTGAACCTGCACCTGTTCGTGCTAGGCTGCACCCTGCTGTCTGGCCTGGTGAGCCTGCTGCTGCCCGGTCAGCCCCTCCCGAAAACCACGCCCACCACGGTGACCCCGCATGAATAAGCAACCATCCTCTCATCGCCTGAAACGGCCAAGGCTATCGGTATACGGCTGCCTCGGCACCCTGCTGATCGGCCTGGGAAGCAGCCATGCCGCCGCCCTGCCCGAGCAGTTTTCCGCCACCTACGACGTCAAAAAGTCGGGCGTCACCATCGGCGAGACCCAACGCACACTCCAGCGTGAGGGCGACGCGTACCTGTTTGAATCCATTACCCGCCCGGTCGGCATCGCCAAGCTGTTTACCAGCGGACAGGTCATCGAACGCAGCCACTGGGCCTATTTCCAGGGCCAGCCACGCCCCCTGCAGTACACCCTCTTCAACAGCGGCGGCAAAAAGGATCGTCGCGTACAGCTGGATTTTGACTGGGAAAAGAATCGGGTCATCAACACCGTCGACAACCAGCCCTGGACGATGCCGCTGGAGCACGACACCTCGGACAAACTGCTGTATCAGTTGCGCATCATGCAGGACCTCTCCACCACCGCCACCACCGCCACCACCTTACGCTACCCGGTGGCCGATGGCGGCAAACTGAAATATTACGACATCGAGATCCTCGGCCAGGAACGCATCAAGACTGCGCTGGGAACTTTTGACACCGTGCGTCTGCGCTATATCAAGGGCAGTCGCAAGACCACGATGTGGTGCGCCAGGGAGCTGGCCTACCTGCCGGTGCGCATTGAACAACGCAAGGATGACGACAGCCCAGTCATCGCCGTCCTGACCTCGGTCAGGGGCCTGTAGACCTGCATACCGTGAAAACACCCTCGACCATCCACATATACCACTAGATAGCTCATAGAAAATCCGGATCCACCGCCGCATCAGGGTCGTCGAAAAATTTTACACTCCACCCTTTCTGCTCGCTTTCTATAACACAAAAACACTGTAACAGACTGATAAATATATAAAATGTATCCTCTGGCATGTTCCATGCAGTTATTACTCACCGAATTCTCGCAGTGCAGAGCAATGAGGATAGCTACCTGGTCCAACAGGACAATTAATTGTTTAACCAATGTTGTTTATTCAAGGAGAGGAAAAATGAACGTTTTCAAGAAGTGGACAATCTCTACCAGCTTTGCGCTCGCGCTAGGCGGCCTGGTACCCGGCACCGCCTCCGCCGTACCATTGGAACTGGCCCTGGTGATGGACGGCTCCGGCAGCGTTGGGGCTTCCGGCTGGTCGCTGCAGCTCGCCGGTTACCAGAACGCCTTCGCCTCCGGCACCTTCTATGACACCTATGTCGCCCCCAGCAGCTACGACAGCCTGTGGGTGCGCGCCTATCAATTTGGCACCTCCGTGGTGGAAGAGACCAACTGGTTCCAGATTACCGACAACGCCTCCGCCACCACCTTTGGCAACATGTTCACCGTGGCGAACATGTCTTACAACGGTGGCCTTACCAACACCGAAGGAGCTATACAGGTCGCCACCAATGATATCCTCACCAATGGTATTGATGGGGCAAAAACGGTGATCGACATCTCCACCGACGGCAATCCGACAACCTGTGCCGGTGTAGACCCCCATACCTCAGCAAGCTGCAATACGACCGCTGACGGGGATGCAAGACTGGCCGCCAATGCCGCGCGTGACGCCAATATCACCATCAATGCCCTGGGCGTCGGGTCCGGTATCGACCAAAACTACCTACAGGCCCTGGTGGGCATCAATCCGGCGGATACCCCCACCGGCTTCTTCCTGATGGCCAACAACTTTAACGACTTCGCTGGTGTTATCCAGACCAAGCTGGGCAGAGAGATCACTGATGTGCCGGAACCGGCCTCGCTGGCCCTGATGGGACTGGGACTGATCGGCCTGGGTGCTGCGCGCCGCAGAAAAAAGGCCGCATAATCGGCAGGACTGGTTAATACTAAACGTTCAGCCCAAAAAACTGGACGGCTAAAACCAAAACATCCCTGCCAGTGACTGGCAGGGATGTTTTTTTTGGCCCAATTTTCGCGAGCCTTTCTTTAAACGCGAACTAGGTGGATTTACAGAAAAAATGCAACCGCGTCACGCAGAACCCAAAAATATTCAGTGATACACGCCAGGGAACAAGGCGCACCAGGCTATGATACGCAATCCACAAACCTTCAAGCATCCCCTTACCTTAATGGAAATTAATCAAGCTGAATCATTAAGATCTTACGATAATTATCTTTATTCACATTTATTTGACTATAAATGGTGACAGGCAGCTTATTCACATACGCATCCCGCAAGGTTGCTGCCATTACGCTGTTCGATACAGGCGAACCAGACTTCAGTTGCAATGAATATACCATCTTAGGATTAGTATCTAGAGATACAAATAATTCCGCATCCGTTAGGTTCTTACCCTCACCCAGCTTCATACCTTCAGTCTGCACTCTGTATAAAGTCACTTTCCCTTTGACAGGAACAGAATGACTGTCTGGCTGATCGATTGACTTGGGAGAATCAGCCAACACCACAGGTGCGACAAACAACATCAGGGTACCTAAAAACAGAACGACTCTTTGAATAGCCACGAGAAATCCCTCCTCTTCATCTGATTAGTGTGATTAGTGGTACAACACTGTTACAGGAATTGAAGCCCACAATGGACACAAAAATAACAATCTCCATGTAACTAATACTAGTGCACAAAACTATATATTCAACAAACCAGATTTGTTCACCATGAATATATAATCAAAAAAGCTAGGTCTTTGGCAGGGTGACTCCAGTCTGTCCCTGGTACTTTCCACCGCGGTCCTTGTAGGAGGTCTCGCACACTTCGTCACCGGTAAAGAACAGCATCTGCGCCACGCCCTCGTTGGCGTAGATCTTGGCCGGCAGGGTGGTGGTGTTGGAAAATTCCAGAGTCACGTGGCCTTCCCATTCCGGCTCCAGCGGCGTGACATTGACAATGATGCCGCAACGCGCATAAGTGGATTTGCCCAGGCAGATAGTGAGCGTGTCGCGCGGGATGCGGAAATATTCCACGGTACGGGCAAGGGCAAACGAGTTCGGCGGGATGATGCAGACGTCGGCCTTCACATCCACAAAACTGTTGTCGTCGAAGTTCTTGGGATCGACCACCGCCGAATTGATATTGGTGAAGATCTTGAATTCGTCGGCGCAACGCACGTCATAACCATAACTGGATGTACCGTAGGAAATGATGCGATTGCCGTCGGCCTCACGCACCTGCCCCGATGCAAAGGGCTCGATCATGCCCTGCTGTTCCGCCATGCGGCGAATCCACTTGTCTGACTTGATACCCACTGCCACTTCCCCCTCAGCTTAAATCGCAGTCGTAGTAGGGTGGACACTGCCCACCGGTTTTAATGCAATGAATTATTAACCGCAAAGGTCGCAAAGTCCCGCAAAGGTTTGTTTTTAAATGCTTCGCGTGCCTTTGCGTTCTTTGCGATTTTTATCTTTATAGAACCTGAATCCGTTTTAGTTATTTTGAATCACAATATTCGGGAACTTGGCGCTGAACTCCCTGGCCTTCAGGGAAAGCTTGGCCGCGACACGACGGGCGATCTCCCGATAGATCTGGGCAATGCGACCATCAGGATCCGCCGCCACCGTCGGCGTACCCGCATCCACTTCCTGGCGAATCTGGATGTCCAGCGGCAGGGCGCCGATGAGGTCCACACCGTATTGTTCGGACATGCTCTGTCCGCCGCCCTGACCGAAGATATGCTCCTCGTGACCACACTTGGAGCAGATATGGATACTCATGTTTTCCACGATGCCCAACACCGTCACATCCACCTTCTCGAACATCTTCAGCGCCTTGCGCGCATCCAGCAGGGCGATGTCCTGCGGCGTGGTGACGATGATCGCGCCGCTCACCGGCACCTTCTGCGCCAGGGTCAGCTGGATGTCGCCGGTACCCGGCGGCAGGTCGATGATCAGATAATCCACGTCAGTCCAGTTGGTGTCATTCAGCAACTGCTCCAGGGCCTGGGTGACCATCGGGCCGCGCCAGATCATCGGAGTTTCCTCTTCGATGAGATAACCGATGGACATGGACTGGATGCCGTGGCCCATCAAGGGCGACAGGGATTTGCCATCAGGGGATTCGGGTTTGTCGGAGACACCCAACATGCGCGGCTGACTGGGGCCATAGATATCGGCATCCAGAATACCGACGGTGGCGCCTTCGGCCTTCAGCGCCAGCGCCAGATTCACCGCCGTGGTGGACTTGCCGACACCGCCCTTGCCCGAGGCGATGGCGATAATGTTCTTCACGCCCTTGATCGGCTTCACGCCCTTTTGCGCGCTGTGCGCCTCCACCTTGGTGGTGACATTAATGATCGCGTCGCTGATGCCGTCGATAGCGGTGATCTGCTCTTTCAGCTTGCTGATCAGGGCGGCCTCATGGCCCTTGGCGGGAAAGCCCAACTGCACATCCACCGTAGCTTTATCCCCCTCGATGGCGATGTTTTTGATACACTTCGCGCTCACCAGATCCAGCTGCAGACAGGGATCAATGTATTGTTTGATAGCGGATTCAACCTGTTCGCGGGTGACGCTGCTCATATAAGAGAACTCCTTGGATTATTCATTGGGTTTCACGACACAGGGACTGACAGCCGGCCGGGCCCGTCACTCTGGCCTGAAAACAGAGACGCGAGTTTACACAATTTATCAGCCTATCGTAATATTACCTTTTGCATAAATAGCCAGTAACTCATAGTACCTACAGGGTTTTCCGGCCTCACGCGACCTCACCCGCCCACATCCCACAGAGCCCCAAAACAGCCATGAGCCTTCCGTCCCACACACAGCCCCGCAAGATTCTCGTCACCAGCGCCCTGCCCTATGCCAATGGCAGTATCCACATGGGCCACATGGTCGAGTACATCCAGACCGATATCTGGGTGCGTTTCCAGAAAATGCGCGGTCACCGCTGCACCTACGTGTGTGCGGACGACGCCCACGGCACGCCCATCATGCTGCGCGCGCAGAACGAGGGCATCACCCCGGAACAGTTGGTGGCCCGCATCGGCGAGGAACACCGCGCCGATTTTGCCGCCTTCGACATCGGCTTCGACAATTATCACAGCACCCACTCGCCGGAAAACCGCGAGCTGGCCGAGATGATCTATGGCCGCCTCAAGGCCAACGGCCACATCAGCACCCACACCATCGAGCAGGCCTACGACCCGGAAAAGGAGATGTTCCTGCCGGATCGCTTCGTGCGCGGCACCTGCCCCAAGTGCGGTGCCGAGGACCAGTACGGTGACAACTGCGAGGCCTGCGGCGCCACCTACGACCCCACCGAGCTGATCAATCCGGTGTCGGCAGTGTCCGGCGCCACGCCGATCCGCAAGGAATCCGAGCACCTGTTTTTCAGACTCGCCGATTTCCAGGAGATGCTCGCCGAGTGGACCCGCGCCGGCCACCTGCAGGCCGAGGTCAGCAACAAGCTGGACGAATGGCTGCAAGGTGAGCTGCGCGAATGGGATATCAGCCGCGACAGCCCCTATTTTGGCTTCGAGATTCCCGGTGCGACCGGCCCTTCCGGTGACAAAAAGTATTTCTACGTGTGGCTGGACGCGCCCATGGGCTATTTCGCCAGTTTCAAGAATCTCTGCGAGCGCCGCGAGGATCTGGACTTTGACGAGTACCTGAGGCCCGACACCACCACCGAGCTCTACCATTTCATCGGCAAGGACATCATCAGCTTCCACGCCCTGTTCTGGCCGGCGGTGCTGGCGGGGGCGAACCTGCGCACCCCCACCGCGGTGTACGCACACGGCTTTCTGACCATCAACGGGCAGAAGATGTCCAAGTCCCGCGGCACCTTTATCAACGCCCGCAACTATCTGGATCACCTCGACCCGGAATACCTGCGCTACTATTTCGCCGCCAAACTCACCAGCCGCATCGACGACCTCGACCTCAACTTCGAGGATTTCATCGCGCGGGTGAACAGCGACCTGGTCGGAAAGGTGGTCAACATCGCCAGCCGTTGCGCCGGTTTCATCAGCAAAAAGTGCGGTGGGAAATTGTCCGCCAACTGCAGCGACCCGGCGCTGTATCAACGCTTCGTCGACGCCGGCGAGACCATCGCCGAGCTGTACGAAAATCGCGAATTCAGTCAGGCCATGCGCGAGATTATGGCTTTAGCGGATCTCGCCAATCAGTACATCGACGAACAAAAACCCTGGGTGCTGGCCAAAGACGAGGCCACCGCCGGGCAGGCGCAGGCCGTGTATTCCATGGGCGTCAACCTGTTCCGCGTGCTGATGACCTACCTCAAACCGGTGCTGCCGGTGATGGCGGCAAAGGTCGAGGCCTTTCTCGATATCGACCTACTGCACTGGAACAGCTGCCGGGAGCCGCTGTGTGACCACACCATCAAAACGTTCCAACCGCTGATGACCCGCGTCGAGCTGGAAAAAATCGACGCGGTGCTGGAAGACGCCAAAAAGGCACTGGCGGCAGAACCGGCTCAGGCCAGTAGTTCGACGACCAGCAAACAGGCGAGAAAAGCCTCTACCAAACCCACTGACAAACCAACCTCAAACGAAGGGCAGACCATGGACCCCATCGCCGACAACCCTGTTGCGCCAATGATTGACTACGACGACTTCGCCAGGATCGACCTGCGCATCGCGCGCATCGTCAAGGCCGAGCACGTCGAGGGCGCCGACAAACTGCTGCAACTGACCCTGGATCTCGGCGGCGAAGCCCGTAACGTCTTCGCGGGCATCAAAAGCGCCTACGCGCCGCAAGACCTCGAAGGCAAACTCACGGTGATGGTCGCCAATCTCGCCCCACGCAAGATGCGCTTCGGCGTCTCCGAAGGCATGGTGCTGGCCGCCGGACCGGGCGGCAAGGATCTGTGGATCCTGGAACCCCATGAAGGGGCGCAGCCGGGAATGCGGGTGAAATAAATACAGAGGAAAGATAAAAGGGTAAAGAGAAAAAGTTTTGGCAGGGTGTACCCTCTGGGGCATAAAGGCATCGCCCACCAAAGGCATTGTAATTATGCGTGAATGGTGGACATTGCTCACCCTACAAAACTGATAGCCGCCATTCCTCGCCCTTTTATCTTTTATCTTGTATCTTTTATCTATGCAAGAATACGCCCTCATCCTCGTCAGCACCGTGCTGGTCAACAACTTCGTGCTGGTGAAGTTTCTTGGCCTGTGCCCGTTCATGGGCGTATCGCGCAAACTGGAAACGGCCACCGGCATGGCGCTGGCGACGACCTTTGTGCTGACCCTGTCCTCGGTCGCCAGTTATCTGGTCAACGAATACCTGCTGGCACCACTGGGCCTGGAATACCTGCGCACGATCACCTTTATTCTGGTGATCGCGGTGGTGGTGCAGTTCACCGAGATGGTGGTGCACAAAACCAGCCCGCTGCTGTATCAGGTGCTGGGTATCTTTTTACCGTTGATCACCACCAACTGTGCGGTACTGGGTGTCGCCCTGCTGAACGTGCAGCAACATCACGGCTTTCTGCAATCCGCCGTTTACGGGTTTGGCGCCTCGGTCGGTTTTTCGCTGGTGCTGATTTTATTTGCCGCCATGCGTGAACGCATCACCGTGGCCGATGTGCCGGAGAGCTTTCGCGGCGCAGCCATCGCACTGATCACCGCCGGCCTGATGTCGATGGCCTTTATGGGCTTTTCCGGGCTGGTCAAAGGTTAATCTATTCCATGTTAGAAGTTAGACACCATGCCAGCGGCGGGCTCCTGCTAGAGGCGGGCCCATGCTAGCGGCAATCATCGCCTTATGCATCCTGGCGGCCATTTTTGGCCTGCTGCTGGGTTATGCCGCCATCCGCTACAAGGTGGAAGGTGATCCGCTGGTGGAAAAGATTGATGCCCTGCTGCCACAGACCCAGTGCGGCCAGTGCACCTATCCCGGCTGCCGTCCCTACGCCGAGGCCATCGCCAGGGGCGAGGCCGATATCAACCAGTGCCCTCCTGGTGGCGAGACCACCATCATTGCCCTGGCGGATCTATTGGGCCGCGATCCCAAACCGCTGAACCCGGAGCACGGCGTTGAGGAAGACATCAAAACCGTGGCCGTGATCGATGAACAGATCTGCATCGGCTGCACCCTGTGCATCCAGGCCTGTCCGGTGGATGCCATCCTGGGCGCCGCCAAACAGATGCACACCGTGATCGCCGCCGAATGCACCGGTTGTGATCTGTGCCTGCCACCCTGTCCGGTGGATTGCATCGAGATGGTGCCGGTGGCCACCGACATCAATCACTGGAAGTGGCCCAAGCCCGACGACACGGTGCCGAAGCAGCCGCAACCGGAAAAGACCCGCTGATGCAACGCCTGTTTCAATTTCACGGTGGTGTTCAACTCAAGGAACACAAGAGGGATGCCACCGCGCAGCCGGTGCAGGCCGCGCGGCTGCCCCGGCAACTGGTGCTGCCCCTGCAACAGCACATCGGCACACCCGCCGAGGCCATCGTGGCGGTAGGCGACAAGGTGCGCAAGGGCCAGCTGATCGCCAAACCCGTCGGCGTGATCAGCGCACCCGTACATGCCTCCAGCTCCGGCACGGTGGTGGCCATTGCCAAGCACGCGGTATCACATCCCTCGCACCTGAGCGCACCCTGCATCATCATCGACACCGATGGCGAGGAACGCTGGACCGAGGACCGACAGCCCGTCGCCGACTACCACCAGCTGCCGCCTGAAGCGATTCGCGCGCGCATTCGCGATGCCGGCATCGTCGGCATGGGTGGCGCGGGCTTTCCCGCCCACGTCAAACTCGATCCTAGCCAGCATGCCGTCGACACACTGATTCTCAACGGTGCCGAATGCGAGCCGTACATTACCTGCGACGAGATGCTGCTGCGTGAACACGCGCTGGAGGTTATCGTCGGCCTGCGCATCATGCGCTATGCGCTGCAGGCCCGGCGCTGCATCATTGGCATAGAGAACAACAAGAAGGCGGCCTTCCTTGCCCTGCGCGAACAGGTGCGCAATACCGGCGCCGATTTCATCGACGTGGTGCAGGTGCCGACTGTGTATCCCACCGGCGGGGAAAAACAGCTGATTCAGGTACTGACCGGCATGGAAGTTCCCTCCGGCGGACTGCCGCTGGACATCGGCGTTGTCTGTCACAACGTCGGCACCGCCTATGCCGTTTACCGTGCCATCGAATTTGGCGAGCCACTTATTTCACGTTATGTAACGGTGGCCGGCAGTGTCGCAAAGGCGCGCAATCTGGATGTGCTGATCGGCACGCCGGTTATCGATCTTATCGAAGAATGCGGCGGCAACCGCAACACACTCAGCCGCGTGATTCTGGGCGGCCCGATGATGGGCGTCGCCTTGCACGACGTAACCGTACCCGTTACCAAAACCACCAACTGCATTCTGGCATTCGCCAAAACCGGCGATGTGCCGCTGGCATCCAAAGGCAGCCAGCCCATGCCCTGCATTCGCTGCGGCAACTGTGCAGAGGCCTGCCCGGTGGACTTGCTGCCGCAACAGCTGTACTGGTATGCGCGCGCCAAGGATTTCGACAAGATACAGGATTACCATCTGTTCGATTGCATCGAGTGCGGCTGCTGTGACTATGTCTGTCCCAGCCAGATTCCGCTGGTGCACTATTTCCGTTATGCGAAAACGGAAATCTGGGCTCAACAGCACGAAAAAGCCCTGGCCAACATCGCCCGCGAACGTCACCAGTTTCGCGAACAACGCCTGGAGCGCGAGAAGCTGGAGAAACAGCAACGTCACCAGCAAAAACGTGCGGCGCTGGATGCCCAGAAGGGCGACGCCGGGAGCAGCGCCGATGCCGCCAAAAAGGCCGCCATCCAGGCGGCGATGGAGCGGGCAAAAAACAAACGCGAGGCCAACACCATCCAACCCAGAAATATCGACAACCTCACGCCCGACCAGCAACGAAAAATCGATGAGGCAAATGCCCGGCGCAAGGCGCTCGAAGCCCGGGCCGATGTCGGCGCCGCACAGGACAGCGAACAATGAATCTGGATACCCCGTCGTCACCGCACATCCATTCGGGTGTTCGCATCAACAGCATGATGCTGCGGGTATGCCTGGCGCTGGTGCCGGCCATCATCGCCTACACCTGGTTTTTTGGCTGGGGACTGTGTATCAACATCCTGCTGGCCGTGGCAACCGCGCTGTGTGCCGAGGCGCTGATGCTGCGGATCCGACAGCGCCCCATCGCACCCTTTCTCACCGACGGCAGCGCCCTGGTCACCGGCCTGCTGCTGGCCTTCTGCATCCCGCCCTTTGCACCATGGTGGATCACCGTGATGGGGGCAGCCTTCGCCATCATCGTCGCCAAGCAATTGTATGGCGGGCTGGGCTACAACCCGTTTAATCCAGCCATGGTCGGTTATGTGATGCTGCTCATATCATTTCCCCTGGAGATGACCCAATGGGTGCCACCGAACATCGTCAACCAACTTGAAATAGGTTTTATTGACACACTCAACATCATCTTTACCGGCAATTTTCCCTATCAGCTGAGCATCGATGCGCTCACCATGGCCACCCCGCTGGACACCATAAAAACCGAGCTGGGCCTCAATGTCACCGTCACCGAAATCATTCGCGGCAATGCCATCTTTGGCGACTTCGGCGGCGTGGGCTGGGAGTGGGTGGGCAACTGGGTGCTGCTGGGCGGCATATGGCTGATCTACAAACACATCATCAGCTGGCACATACCGGTAGCCCTGCTGGGCAGCCTGGTTATAATCTCTTTTTTCTTTTTCATGCTGGACCCGGACGCCTACCCCTCACCCATGTTCCACCTGTTCAGCGGCGCGACCCTGCTGGCGGCCTTTTTTATCGCCACCGATCCGGTCAGCGCCAGCACCACACCCCGCGGGCGCATCTATTACGGCATCGGCATCGGCGTCCTCATCTACGTGATTCGCACCTGGGGCGGTTATCCCGATGGCGTGGCGTTTGCCGTGCTGTTAATGAACATGGCCGCACCCACCATCGACTACTACACGCAGCCGCGGGTCTATGGCCATCCGAAGGCTCATCACACCATCCACCCCTCCCGCCGCGACGATGGAGACAAGCCCTGATGCTGGCCAGACACATGAGCCTCAGCGCCATACTGCTGGGCCTGTTTGCACTGGTGGGCACGGGCGTGGTGGCGGTGATTTTCACCGGCACCGAAGAACGCATTGCCGAGGCCGAGCGCGCCTTTATGTTGCGCAGCCTGCATGAGGTCATCCCCGCGGAACTGCACGACAACGATATCTTCAGCGACATGATCACCGTCAACGCACCCGAGCTGCTGGGCACCACGGCCGACGTACCGGTGTTCCGGGCGCGCAAGGACGGTAAGCCGGTGGCGGTGGCGCTCACCCCGATCGCCCCGGAGGGCTATGTGGGACCGATCAGGTTGCTGGTCGCCATCCGGGTGGATGGCACACTGTTGGGCGTGCGGGTGCTCAGCCACCGCGAGACACCGGGGCTGGGTGATGCCATCGAGGCGAAACGCTCGAACTGGATCCTCGGCTTCAACGGCCACTCGCTGGGCAACCCGGAGAGCAAGGGCTGGCGGGTGCGCCGGGACGGTGGCGAGTTCGACCAGTTCACGGGCGCCACCATCACCCCGCGGGCCGTCGTCAAGGCGGTGCATAACGCGCTAAAATTCTATCAGCAGAACCGGGAACGCCTGTTCCGGCAGACGCCAGCCCAGGCGGAAGCGATCCCCAACGTCGAGTCCATCACCCAGTAACCGCTCAATCAGGCGCTCACCCATTATGAAAAGCGAAAACGCACAGATCATCAACGAAGGCCTGTGGCGCAACAACACCGCACTGGTGCAGTTGCTCGGGCTGTGTCCGCTACTGGCGGTCTCCGGCACCGTGATCAATGCGCTCGGGCTGGGCATCGCCACCACCCTGGTGCTGGCCGGCTCCAACGTCACCGTGTCGCTGATCCGTAACCTGGTGCGCCCGGAATTGCGCATCCCCAGCTTCGTGCTGGTGATCGCGTCATTCGTGACCGCGGTGGAACTGCTAATGCAGGCCTACCTCTACGACCTGTACCTGGTGCTGGGTATCTTCATCCCGCTGATCGTCACCAACTGCGTGATCATCGCCCGCGCCGAATCCTTCGCCTCCAAAAACAACGTCTGGCGCTCGCTGCTCGACGGCCTGGCCATGGGCATCGGCTTCACCGCCGTATTACTGCTGCTCGGCGCCATCCGCGAAATCCTCGGCCACGGCACCCTGCTGGCCCAGGCCGAGCTGATGTTTGGCCCCGGCTCCGAGTGGCTCACCATCACCCTCATCGACGACTACCGCGGCTACCTGCTCGCCATCCTCCCCCCCGGCGCCTTCCTGGCACTGGGGCTACTGATCGCCGTGAAGAATGTCATCGACAAACGCCTGGCGCAGCGCGCGCGACAGACGATACCGGTGCAGATCCAGACCGAACCCGCCTCCTGAGAGTGCTGAGTGCTGAGTGCTGAGTGCCGTAGGAGGCCAGCCCTCTGGCCGATGGGTCGAGGCGGCACGATCGTTGGGAGAGAATCGCCGAGAGGGCTCGGCCCCTACAGTGCCGTAGCGCGCAATAACCGTAGGGCATTGCGCCGTATGACACCCGCCACGGAAAAACAACAGCGTAGCGCGCCTTTTCGGGAGCCTACACCCGCCCCAGCCAACGAGTGACACCAGGGCAACGATTAAAAGACTGCTCTGCCAGGCATTTCCCATCGGTCACTCAACACGATTCTACTTTGGGAGATATTACATTCGGCGCAATGCCCTTCGGTTATTGCGCCGTACGCAACTCCGCACTAAAAAAGCGACCCACGTCACACTTTCCCCCGCCCTCCCTCCCCTCACCCTTCCCGCCGGGACCGGTGGCTTCATATTCCTGACCAGCGGTCGATAAGACGGGCACCAGGTTCTCTTTCCGGGCATAGACTCTAGGCAACAGATTTAGACAACGGATTCAGGCAATAGCAAGAACCGCCCAAAGACAATGAAACGTAGCCTTATCACGCAGCACCACGAGAAAAGATGATGAAACAGCATAGCCAAGCAGGTTTTACCCTCATCGAATTGATGATCACCCTGGTGATCGCCGCCATCGTCCTGACCCAGGGGGTGCCGAGCTTTATGGCCACGGTGCAGAACAACCGCCTGATCACCTACACCAACGATCTGGTCAGCGATATCAACCTGGCCCGTAGCGAGGCTGTCAAACGTGGCAGCCGCGTAGTGCTGTGCCGCACCGCCGACCCCAGCGCCGCAGCGCCCGCATGCGGCGGCACCGCCAACACCTGGAGCACCGGCTGGCTGGTGTTTGCCGATGCCGATGCCGATGGCAGCTTTAACGCCGGCGACACCCTGGTGCGTGTCGGCATGTCCGTCAATACCAGCACCACCATCATCAGCAACGCCGTTGCCAACAGCAATCTCCAGTACAACGGCGATGGCACCACCAATGCGGCCGGCGGCACCGGGGTATTTACCCTCTGCGACAGCCGCGGCGCCGGCAATGGCCGCCAGATCCAGGTCAATGCCATGGGCCGTCCTCAACTGGTGAAAGGCAGCGATGCCAATGTCACCCTGAACTGCACCGCCCCGGCAGCGGTGTAAAGCGGCCGCTACTGACAACGAATACAACGAATGACAACCCACCATTTTATAACGGGAACCCGCATGGTTAATTTAACAACACACCAGCAATCACGCCCCGCCCCACAAGGGCCAGCCTGTCTGCGCCGGCAACGCGGCTTCACCCTGCTGGAGGTGCTCATTTCACTGATCGTGCTGTCCATCGGCCTGCTGGGCCTGGCCGGCCTGCAGATGAACGGCCTGAAAAGCAACAACAGCTCGTATCAACGCACCCAGGCCAGCCTGCTGGCCAATGAGATGATAGACCGCATCCGCGCCAATCGCGCCGGCCTGATGCTCGGATATTACAGCAGCATTTCAGGCACGCCCCCGACCAACCCCAACTGCCTCACCACGGGTTGCACGGTGCAACAGATCGCCGATTACGATGCCTTTTTGTGGGCGGGGGAACTGGCAGACCGCCTGCCGCTGGGCACCGGTACGGTGACCGGCAACGGCGTCAACACCATCTTCACCATTACCGTCAGCTGGGATGACAACCGCAGTGGCAGCGCCGACACCAGTTTCGTCATGAGTACAACACTATGAATATCACCTTGACCACCCCGGCCCGCCGGCAGCAGGGCATGACCCTGGTAGAGATGATGATCGCCATGACCCTCAGCCTGATCCTGCTGGCCGGGGTATTACAGATCTTCATCGGCAACAAACAGACCTACAACGTGCAGGATGCCATGGCCCGCCTGCAGGAGAGCGGCCGCTTTGCCATGCGCTTTATCACCAGGGACCTCCGCATGGCCGGCTTCAACGGCTGCGCCAGCATCAATAGCAGCATTGTCCCCACCAACATGGCCGACGTAGCACCGCACGACGGCGTGGCGGACGCCGTCTCCGGCTTCACCGGCAATGGCCTGCAGGGCTGGGAAACCAGCCAGTTACCGGTCGCCCTGAGCGACACCCAAAATCTGACGGTCGGTACCACGCTTGGCACGGTGCTCGACGGCACCGACGTCATCAGCATCAAACACGCCTCGGACACCGGCGTGCGCCTCACCGGCAACATGACCACGGTCAATGCCAACGTGCAACTGCTCACCGCCACGGTCAACGGCATGTTCTCGGACGGTGACATCCTGATGATCTCCGACTGCGAAAACGCGGACATCTTTGCCGCCAATAATGTTTCCAACGGTGCAGGCACAACCACCATCGCTCATTCCAATGCAGTGAATATCGGCAATTTCCTCGCCACCACCTACGGCACCGACGCCGAGGTCATGCGCATGATCAACACCGCGTATTACGTCGGCAACAACGCCAATGGGGTCCCCTCCCTGTTCCGTCAGGAGATGGGCAACGCCGGGGTACTGGCGCAGCAGGAACTGGTTGAGGGCATCGAGGACATGCAGATCAGCTATGGCGAAGACACCGATGGTGATCGCACCGCCAATGTCTATGTCGACGCCAATGCCGTCACCGATATGACCCAGGTGGTCAGCGTGCGGCTCTCCTTCATTGTACGCAGTATCGAGGACAACGTGGCCACCAGCACCGACGCCACCTATAACGACCGGCGGCTGCGCCGCACCTTTAGCACCACCATCACCATTCGTAATCGCGTGGTATAGACCAGACCCACACCCAAAACACCGGAATTCACTATGAAACGAACAGACACTCACATCGCAAACCACCAACAGGGATCAGCACTTCTGGTTAGCCTCATCATCCTCGTGGTGATGACCCTACTGGGCCTGTCCGGCATGCGCACCTCGGTGATGGAAGAAAAAATGGCCGGCAACATGCGCGACAGCGAACTCGCCTTTCAGGCCGCCGAGGCCGCCCTGCGGGCAGCCGAAAGCCTTATCCAGACCAACGTCATCTCCACCGCAGCCTTTGATGCCAATGGGGCGGATGGTTTTTACAACAACGCCGACAGTCGCATCTGGGAAAGCATCGACTGGACCGACAGCAGCAGCCTGGAATACAGCGCCTTCGATACCGGCGCCGCAGGCATCACTACCCCACCTCGCTATGTGATTCAGCACCTGGCCTCGGTGGGCAGCGCAGCCGACAAACTCAATCTCGGCAACGCCGGTCAGGGTACCGGCGCCGGCACGGTGGAAACCTTCACCATTACCGCGCGCGGCACGGGTGGTTCGGACAGCGCCGTGGTCTATCTGCAATCCACTTTTGGCAAGCGTCTGTAAAACCCTGTTAACCCAGCAAATAACCCAGAAATTTTTTTCATGTCGCCGACATGATTGATGTAACCGGAGACGGATCATGAGTAAACACATTAAGCAGCAAGCCGACCTTCAAAAGCGTGATTTACAAAAACGCGCGCGAATCGCGCTTGCCGTTGTCCTGGGCCTGACTGCCGCCACCACCATGGCGGCCGACCTGAACCTCTCCAACAATGCCCTGGAAGTGGTGACGGCAGTGGAACCCAACATCATGATCGTCACCGACGACTCCGGCAGTATGGACTGGGAGATCATGTCCACGGATTATGCTAACGGCGGCCGCTTTACCGGCACACAGCCCGACGGCTCCAGCCCGGCAGGCTCGGGCAGCGTCAAACACCGTGACGATAATAACGACGGCACCGCGGATTGCGGATTTAACGACGGTTACTCTACCGGTTATCTCTATATCGTCGAGTTCGGCAACAACAACTACAGCGACAGTGGTCTCGATTGCAACACCGCCGATGACGAGGCCTGGCGTATCCGCAACAGCGACTTCAACCCCATGTATTTTGACCCCACCAAGACCTATCTGCCCTGGGAGGGCGTCGATGCCAGTGGCAACAGCTATGCCGATATCGATATCACCAATGCCCCCGACAATCCCTACAGTCCTAACGAGTGGATCGACCTGACCCGGCACAACTCTGATCGAAACGACAGCACTGGCGCACGCTTCACCAGCGACCGTGACGGCGACGGTAACCCTGACGGCTTCCGCTACTACACCTGGACCGACGCCAACAGCAACGGCCTGTTCGATGACGGCGAGGAAACTGAGCACAAAATCCGCGACAAGGACGCCACCACCCAGCAAAACTTTGCCAACTGGTTTGGCTATTACCGCAAACGCGACCTCACCGCCAAGGCGGCCTTCAGCCAGGCCATCACGCCCGCGGATAACGTGCGTATCGGCTATGCGACCATCAACAACAGTGGCAGCGATAACCTGCGTGTTGCCTCCATGAATGTCTCCCCCGCCAGCGGCAACAAAAGGTCGCTGTTCGACAAACTATTCGCCACCACCCCCTCAGGGGGCACACCGCTGCAGATAGCCCTACGCAATACAGGCCGTTATTTTGACTGTGCCGCGTATGATATTTTCGGCTCTACCGCCAGCTCCGCCCCTGGCAGCAGTACTTGCCCGGTTGAGGCCGCGCCGGTCGGCCAGTGCCAGCAGAACTACACCATCCTGATGACCGATGGTTTCTATAATCCAGGAAGCCCCGGTGTCGGCAATGTCGATGACGACGGTGGTGACTTCGCCGGCGGTGCCTTTGAAGACAGCTACGAAAACACCCTGGCCGACATCGCCATGCACTATTACAAAACCGACCTGCATAGCGCCGCAGACAATGTGCCGACCTCGGCCCGGGACATCGCCGGCTACCGCGGGGCGACCAGCCCCTTTGAGACCATGCACCAGCACATGGCCACCTACACGGTCGGCTTTGGCGTGGAAGGCAGCCTCACCGCCAGTCCCTCGGATCCGAATATGACTACCTTTGTCTGGCCCAATCCTGCGGATGGCAATGCCGAAAAGATCGATGATCTGCGTCACGCCGCCTACAACGGGCGTGGTCAGTTCCTCAGCGCCAACGACCCGGTCGCGCTGGCCACCGCGATGGAAAACATCTTCAACGACATCGCGGCCGCAACCGGCACCGCCACTGCGGTCGCCTTCAATACCCAGGAGGTGGAGTCCGGCACCCTGGTATTCCGCGCCTCCTTCAACACCAAGACCAACGAGGGCGATCTGGTGGCCCAGCATGTGAATCCTGATGGCACGGTTAACCCCGCCATTGTCTGGAGTGCGGCCACCCAACTGGATAACAAGACCTCCAGCGATGCCGATACACGCACCATCATCACCTATCAAAACAACGGTGACTCCACCAGTACCGGCGTGCCCTTTCAGTGGGCCAGCCTGAACGCCGCGCAGCAGGCCCTGCTGAATGCCCCGCAGCCGGCCAACGTTCTCGCCGCAACCAACACCTTTGGTGACGAGCGCCTGGAACACCTGCGTGGCCACAGCCAGTATGAAGGCACCAATTACGACAGCGGCGAATTCCGTGAACGTGCGGATGTGGCCGGCAAGCTCGGTGACATCGTGCATTCCACGCCGGTGTTCGTCGGCAAGCCCGAATTCCTGGGCCGCAGCGGTGGCGCCTACCCCAATACCACAGGCAATCTCTATGCCGATTTTGTGAGCGCACGACAGACGCGACCAGAGGTGACCTACACCGGCGCCAATGACGGCATGTTGCACGCCTTCAACACCACGAACGGTTCGGAACTGTTTGCCTATGTGCCGAATATCATGATGAGCAATCTGTCCGATTTAACCGACCCGGACTATGCACACCGCTACTATGTGGATCTCTCCCCCGCCATTAACGATATCTATTTCTCACCGTCCAGCGGCACCAACAGCGGCACCCTGAGCTGGAACACCGTATTGATCGGCGGCCTGGCGGCCGGTGGCAAGGGCTACTACGCGCTCAACGTGACCGACCCCGGCGATCTTGATACCGAGGCGGAGGCCAAGGAAAACGTGCTCTGGGAATTCACCGAGGCGGATGACGGTGGCGTTGGTAGCAGCGATCTCGGTTACAGCTATAGCCAGCCTATCATCGCCATGAGCAATGCCGACGATGGCAGCGGTAACAAGGAATGGGTGGCGATCTTTGGCAACGGCTACAACAGCACCAGCACGGATGGCGATTCCGCCCTGTATATCCTGCGCATCGAGGGGGGCCAGGATGGCGTCTGGACATCCGGCACCGATTTCATCAAGGTCAGCACCGGCTATGGCAGGACCGAAAGCGGCACCGATACACCCAACGGCATCGGCGGCGTGCGCGCCATCGACACCAACGATGATGGTACCGTGGATTATGTCTACGCGGGTGACCTGCAGGGCAACCTGTATCGCTTTGACCTGACCAGCGGCACAGCAAGCGACTGGGCCGGCGCGCCGAAAATCCTTTTCACAGCAAGTTATAGTGGCACCCTTCAACCAATCACCACCAGCCCCATCGTGGTGGCCCACCCGACCACTCCAGGAGAGTTCGTGGTGATCGCCGCCACCGGCAGCTGGATGACCACCGAGGACGCCACCAGCACCGACATCCAGTCCATTTATGGCATCTGGGATGACATGTCAACCAACCCGCTAGTTCTCAGCAGCGCATTACAGGAACAGGTATTCACCAACCACGTCAGCGCGGAACACGGTTTCACGGTACGCACCCTCACCAACAACGATGTGAACCTGGTGACTTCGGGTCCCCCGGCTGACAGGGACAAAGGTTGGTATATCGATCTGGATGTGCCGCCCGCCGTCGGTAGCGGCGTGGAGTTCCCCGGTGAACGCGCCACGCGCAATCTGCAACTGCGCGGCGGCATCCTGTTCGTGAACACCATCATCCCCAAAGACACCGCCGCCTGCAGTGTGGGCGTGGGTGGTTACGAGCTGGCCTTCGACCCCACCACTGGGGGCTCCGGCAGCACGGTGATCTTCGACCTCGATGGCAACAACAACTTCGGTGACGAAGACAATGTCAACGACACCACCGGGGATGCCAATATCGTCACCGGTATTCAGTTTGACGGCGGCACCCCGTCCGACGCCGCCTTCATCGGCAGCCGTCGCATGACCCAGGTGGGTGATGAGATTCGCAGCTTCAACACCAACACCGGCGACTCCCCGAACACCGGCCGCACCTCATGGCGCGAAATCACCCAGTAAACGGGCCAATACAAGGATCACATAAGGACACCATTATGCAGACGATATATCGACAACTACTGGCCACCGTGTTCACCGCCCTGCTATCGATCTCGATGGTCCACGCGGCAGAACCGCCCATGCCCGACAACACCCCCTTAGCACCGGGCTACCCCTTAAGCTTCCCGGCCAGGGGGATTGTGGGACAGGTGAGCTCCACCAGCCTCACGGTCGATGGCACGCGCTACCGCGTTGCGATCAGCGCAATGGTGCATTCCCTGTCGGGAGACCGCGCCTCGCTACTGGATTTACGCAGCGGCAGCGAAATCGGCTTCTCGTTTGAGCGCCAGGCCAATAACCGGCGCACCATCACCGAGATCTGGATCCTGCCCCAGGGCAGCATCAAACCCAGCTAGGTCGTGATATAAATAGCAGACACCGTTGAACACAGGAGCTTTGTCACACATGAATAACCCTTTCACAGCATCCCAACCCCTGCCCTGGCGCGGGATCCAGCCTCGGGGTTTCACCCTCATCGAGCTAATGATCGTCATCGCCATCCTTGGCATCCTCGCCGCCGTTGCCTATCCGTCTTACCAGAGTTCGGTGATCAAGGCGGGGCGGGCCGATGGCAAGGGCTCGCTATTGAGCGCCGCCCAGGCGATGGAGCGCTGCGCCACCACCAACAACAATTCCTATGCCACCTGTGCCGTGCCGGCCACCTCCAGCGAGGGCAAATACACCCTGGCGCTGAGCAACCTCGCGGCGTCAACCTTCACCATCACCGCCACCCCGGCTGCAGGCACCAGCCAGGTCAATGATGCCGATTGCACCACTCTGACCATCAACCAGGCGGGCCTGCGCGGCGCTACCGGAGGAAATACCGCGGTGTGCTGGTAGATCGCCGGTCTCTGGCAGGCGGCCGGATTTGCAGAAAACAGCTAACATCACGACCCAATATCACGATAATTGACCCTGCCCGCCCCCTGCGGGCAGGGCCCGTCCAGTCCCACCCTTCCATTAGGCCGCCCATCGGCTGATCCCTACCACTGGTCACGAATCCCCTCGTGCTGGAGGCCGAGGCCGGTATACTACGGCCCATGAACAGGCAGAATGGATTCACCTTGATTGAACTTGCCATCACCCTGGCGATCGCCGCCATTGTGCTCGCCATTGCCGTCCCCAGTTATCAGACCTCGGTGCAGAATAATCGCCGCACCACCGCTGTCAACGATCTCGCCACCGCCCTACAGCTGGCCCGCAGCACCGCCATTTCACGGCGGGTCACGACCACCGTGTGCAAAAGCAGTGATGGCGCGACCTGCCCCATCGGGGGAGGTTCCGGCGACTGGTCACAGGGCTGGATGGTGTTCACCGACGCCAACAACAACGCCACCCTGGATGCCGGGGAGACCCTGCTGCGCGTACATAGTGCGCTCGCCGGCACCGCCACCTTCGTTGGCAATAACAATGTCGTCAATAGCGTCTCATTTTCGCCGCAGGGCCTGGCCCGCGGCAGCAACGGCACCATCAGGCACTGCGATTCACGCGGCGCCGCTGACGCCAGCGCATTGGTTATTTCCGTAGGCGGGCAGGTTCGACATGCTACCGATAGTCCCGGTGATAGCGACACGATTGTCGACGTAGAAGGAGTAAACGTTACATGTCCCACACCGTAAACCCATTCAGATCAACCACACATAGCCGCCGGGATCACTCAGGCTTCACGCTCATCGAGGTGCTGGTCACCGTGGTGGTGGTGTCCATCGGCCTGCTGGGGCTGGCGGGGCTACAGATCAACGGCCTGCGCGCCAACCTGAGCTCCGAGGCCCGCAGCAAGGCCACCCTGCTGGCCAGCGACATCATCGAGCGCATGCGCGCCAACCCGCTGGGCGTTGCCAATAACGATTATGCCAACATCAACACCGCGGGCATCGGCTGCGGTGCGGCGCCCGATCCATTTTGCAGCAACAATAGCGGGGGCATCGCGCTCGTCACCGCACCCGAAGGTTGCACCCCCACGGAAATGGCCAGCTTCGATGCCTGGATCTGGGCCTGTGGCCTGCCGCAGGCCAATGCCGACGTCCTACGCGGCGGGGTCACCAACCAGTTAAATCAGGGAACCGGCAATGTGGCCTGTAATGACGGCGACACAACGGATGCCGATCCCTGCTCAGCCGGTTCCACCTATACCGTCAACGTCAGCTGGAACGAGCTCAACCCCAACAGCACCGACCCGGCCACCTCCGGTGCCAACACCCAGCAAAACATCTCGCTGGTGGTCGTTCCCTGAAGCGCCGCAGCCTTAATTGCCCTCTCAATAGCCGCAGCATAAATACTGCCAAGTGAGTCATCCGATGATCAAGACAAGCCCTGCCAGCCTCCAGACACGCCCGCACCGGCCCCGCCGGCAGCAGGGTTTCACCCTGGTCGAAATCATGGTGGCCCTGACCATTGGGCTGCTGATGATGGCGGGCATCCTGCAAATCACCCTGGCCAATAAAGAGTCCAGCCGCCTGCAGCGCAATATGGGATTTGTGCAGGAGAACATCCGCAATGCCATGGAGTTTCTCGCCAGAGACGTGCGCATGGCCGGCCACTACATCGACAACAATCCTGCAGGGCGCATTCTCACGCCACCGGCCCCCTTCATCAATGTGAGCGCTGCCACCACCGTGACCACGGCCCCGCTGACCGCCGATGGTGGCACAAACAACAATGACCAGATCACCCTGACCCGCGAAAGTAATTTTGACTGCCTCGGCCAGGCAACCCCCGCTGATGCCAACGGCAATAATTTTGCCATCAACCACTATTTCATCGCCAATCAACGCCTGATGTGCCGGGGTAATGGCAGCGCCGCCGCCCAACCCCTGGTGGAGGGTGTGGAAAGCCTGCAGATCCTCTATGGCGAAAACACCGACAACGATCCCCGCTCCGCCAACCGCTACGTGCGCCCCGAGCAGGTGGCCAACATGGCAAACGTGGTCAGCCTGCGCATTGGTATGCGTTTCATCAGTCGCGAGGCCGTGCGCCAGGCCGCTGGCACCAATCAATATGCCTTGCTGGATGCCACGCCCTTTATCCCTGCGGCCAACGACCGTCTGCTGCGCCGGGAAATCACCACCACGGTCTCACTGCGTAACGACTCATAGTCCTGGCAATAGCGGATCACACACAACAACAGACCCAGCAAATGATGACGGAGAACCCGACCATGCCACCCCTGCCCACTATCACCCCTCACCCACAACAACGCGGCGTCGTGCTGGTGGTGAGCCTGCTGATTCTGCTGGTACTGACCCTGCTCGGCATCAGCAGCCTCGATGGCTCGATCATGGAAGAAAAGATGGCCGCCAATGCGCAGACCTCGAGCCTGACTTTCCAAACGGCCGAGTCCGCCATCCGCGAGACCTTTTTTGAGGAGAGCAACGACCCGGTTGGGGCCTTTATCAATGCAGAGAATGGCGATACCGAAAACTATGATGACGCCAGTCGCAACATTACCGCCGGCACGCTGATGGCGATACCGACCAATATCATCAAGACACCGATTTACAACAGTAGTGCCGGCCTGTTCGATGCGCGCAGTATCGAAATTATCGGCACGGCCAATATCGATGACATCAACAGCCGTAACACGCAGGGCTATCGCATCTACCCGATGTTACCGGGCTCATAACCGGCCCTGTCGCTGACTGCCGCCCCTGCCTATCGACAACGCTATCGCCAACGTTACCTCCAACGAGAGAACCGCCATGATCAGACCAACATTTCATCTTCGTAGCCTGAGCGCCACCCTGCTCGTCCTGCTCTGTGCCGGCCATCCCGTACTGGCCGACGATACCGAGGTCCTCATTGGACCCGGCGGTCAGGCCTGGGCCAAACCCAACGTGCTGTTCATCATGGACACCTCGGGCAGTATGGGTACCAACATCGCCGGGGGTGTTGCCACCGCCGCCGATCCATCACGCCTGTCCATCGTACAGGGTGTATTCGCCGACCTGATGAACACCAACTCCGGCTTCAATGTTGCCCTGATGCGCTTCGATGCCAGTGGTAACGGCGGCTATTTCGTCACCCCCATGCAGGAGCTGAACGATAGCACCCGTAGCAGCATCATCACCGCATCAAATAACTTAAGTGATGGTGGCAATACCCCCCTGTCCGAGACCCTGTATGAAGCCGCCCGTTATTACGGTGGACTAACCGTCGACTACGGCGACAGCAGCACCCCTGGTATCAATCACGCCGATGTCTTCTCCGGCAACAATTACGACTCACCCATCACCTCACAGTGCCAGGCCAATTACATAGTGTTGCTCACTGATGGCGAACCCACCTCAGATACTAATGCCAACGACAATATTCGCGATAATTTTCTCAATGGCACGGCCTGCACCAACAACTGCCTGGACGAGGTGGCCGGCTATCTGCACACCGCCGATCAGAACAGCACCATTCCGGACACCCAGACCGTGGAAACCTACACCATCGGCTTCACCACCAACCAGGCCCTGTTGCAGGATACCGCCACTGCGGGCGGTGGCGCCTATATCACCGCCAACAATGCCCAGGATCTCTCCGCTGCCTTCGCGACGATCCTCGATACCATCACCGACACCAATGACAGTTTTTCGCCCCCCGCACTGGCCGCCAACAGCTTTAGCGGGGTCTCGCACCACAACCGGCTGCATTTTGCGCTGTTCGAGCCGGCCGCCGCACCGCAATGGCCCGGCAACGTCAAACCCTACGCCATAGATGACAACTTCCAGCTAGTCGATGCCGACAATCAGCCGGCCGTCGACACCCGCGGTTTCTTTGTCGACACCTCACGCAGCTTCTGGTCGAATAGTGACGATGGCGACAGCATTGCCGCCGGGGGCGCCAATGGCCAGCTCCCCGCCGCCGCCAGCCGCAAACTCTATACCTACACCAGTGGCTATAGCAGCAGCGGCGTGCCGGATGTGCCGGCACTCAGCGCCGCTACCAATGCGCTGAAAAACGACATTGCCAGCAACCTGACCGCCGCCATGCTGGGACTCAGCAACCCTGACGCCACGGCACTGGAGGCCGAATTCACCAGCGTGCTCGACACCATTCGCGCCAGCAAAATCGGTGCGCCACTGCACTCCCAACCTGCCATGGTCACCTACGGCGGCACCGAAGCCAGCCCCGACCTCACCCTGTTCGTCGCCACCAATGACGGTTTCCTGCATGCCCTCAATGCCGGCAGCGGCGTCGAGCAGTTTGCCTTTATCCCCAAGGAACTGCTGCCCAACCTGCCGACCCTGACCCGCAACACCGGCAGCCACCCACACGGGCTGGACGGCGACATCAGCGTCTGGGTAAAAGAGAGCAATGATGACGACCAGACGATCGAGGCCACTGAAGGCGATCATGTCTTTGTCTACGTCGGCATGCGCCGCGGCGGAAACAACTATTATGCGTTAGACGTGACCAACCGCGATGCGCCGACACTCAAGTGGGTGATCCAGGGTGGCGCCGGCGGCACTCCCGGTTTTGAGGAACTGGGACAGAGCTGGTCCAGGCCGACACTCACCAGCATCCAGTACGGTGCCAGCTCGAAAAAGGTGCTGATCTTCGCCGGCGGCTACGATACCGCGCAGGACGCCAATCCGCTGAATGCGGATGACAGCATCGGCCGCGCCATCTTCGTGGTGGATGCGGATACCGGCAGTCGCCTGTGGTGGGCCGGCCCCGCGGGCAGCGCAGCCGATGTCGAACTGGCGACCCTCACCAACAGCATCCCCTCAGAAGTGCGCCTGCTGGACAGCAATCTCGATGGTCACACCGACCGCCTCTATGTCGGTGATATGCGCGGGCAGCTGTTCCGCTTCGATCTTGCGGCTACCGCTAGCAGCATGACAGGCACTGGCGTGCGCCTGGCCAACCTCGGTGGCAACACCGAGGCCGACAATCGCCGTTTCTATTATCCCCCGGACGCGGTGGTCACCCGCCATCAGGGCACCTATGTTTCGCTCAACATCGGCTCGGGATATCGCGCCCATCCGCTCAATCCGCTGAACCCCAATGGCACAGCCGGACCACGCGTGAATGACCGCTTCTATTCGCTGCGTGATCCCTATGTGGTCAGCCCCGTACCCGACCCCTATACCAGCCTTACTCATGGCAACCTGTTTGACGCCACCAGCAGTCTGGTCACCAGCCCTGCCGACATTGCCAGCCTGGCCAGTGCCAGCGGCTGGTATCTCACCCTGGGTAGCGGCAACGGTGAAAAGGTGCTGGCCCCGGCGATCACCATCAATGGCGAGGTCTTCTTCACCACCTACACGCCACCGACATCGGTCGCCCTCAGCAGCTGCGCACCACCTCCCGGCACCGGGAGCCTGTATCGCGTCAGCCTGTTTAATGCCAGCCCAGTTATCGACGTTAACGCAGACGGCGATCTCGATGATCTCACTGACCGTAGTCTCGACCTGCCACGCCCTGGCATACCGCCTGCACCCGCAGCCGTGTTCCACAAAAATAGCAGTGGCAAAGTCGAGCTTGGCCTGTGTGTAGGCACCGACTGCGAAGAAATGCCCAATGCCATCCAGATGCAGGAGACCTACTGGACGGATGGCAGTTAACCGCTGTCGCAAACAGACAGCCTGAAAAAAGGCCCCTTTCTTCCCATGAAGAAAGGGGCCTTTGCCTATCCGCGAGACTAAAACACCAGCCTCTCAACACCGGGTTATCGTTTTACCTGCAACGCCCTGGGCAACGAAAACACCACGTTCTCCACGCTGCCCTCTGACTCCATTACCGTGGCGTCGGTGAGCGCCTGCAGGTGCTCGACCACCTCATGCACCAGCACGTCCGGCGCTGAGGCGCCTGCGGTGACGCCGATCACATCGTCCTGCTGCAGATCCACCAGCCACGCCGGCTGTATCTGCGTGGCGTCATCGATCAGGTAAGCGCGGGCCCCGAGTCGCTGCGCCAGCTCACGCAGGCGATTGGAGTTGGAGCTATTGGCCGATCCGACCACCAGCACAAGGGCACAGCGCGTGGCCAGCAGCTTTACCGCATCCTGCCGGTTCTGCGTGGCGTAGCAGATGTCATCCTTTTTGGGGCCGTGGATATTGGGGAAACGCGCGCGCAGGGCGTCGATCACCTGCCGGGTATCATCCACCGACAGGGTGGTCTGGGTGACATAGGCCAGCGCCTCGGCATTATTCACCTCCAGCCTGGCGACATCGGCCGGCGACTCCACCAGATACATGCCCTGGCCCGCATACTGCCCGAGCGTGCCCTCCACTTCCGGGTGGCCAGCATGACCGATCAGCACCACCTCTTCCGCCGCCTTTTCGTGACGCACCACCTCCATATGCACCTTGGTCACCAGCGGGCAGGTGGCGTCAAACACGCGCAGACCACGATCCCCCGCCTGCTTGCGCACGGCCTGCGATACGCCGTGGGCACTGAAGATCACCGTGCCGTTATCCGGCACATCCGTCAGCTCATCCACAAACACCGCGCCCTTGTCGCGTAGACCATCCACCACAAAGCGGTTGTGCACCACCTCGTGACGCACATAGATCGGCGCGCCAAACAGATCCAGCGCGCGCTCCACGATCTCGATGGCGCGATTCACGCCGGCACAGAAGCCACGGGGATTGGCTAATAAAATTTTCATCTCAGGGTTTCACTCTTTAACACTGTGTTTTTGAACCTCGCGCGCAGAGGTTTTCTGTTGGCGTCTTCATTACAGCCTGTATTGCCGTTTCCCCCGTCATACGGCGCAATGCCCTGCGGTTATTGCGCCCTACGGGGGAGAGATAGTGCTGAGTGCTTAGCACTTAGCCCACATCCTACTGTACGATGAGCACATCCTCACCGCCCGTCACTTCCAGGATCTCGACCTCAAACAGGATCTCATGACCGGCCAGTGGATGATTAAAATCCACCGTCACCTGCGCGCTACCCACTTCCTTGATCATGCCGGGATATTCCTCACCATCCGGCATCGCAAAACTCACGATCATCCCCCGCTCCAGCGGCATATCCTCGGGGAAATCACCACGATCCATGGCGTGCACATTGCTGGGATCAGGATAACCGTAACCATTTTCCGGGCCGATCTTCAGGCTCTGCCTGTCACCCGTCTTCAGGCCGTACAGGGCCAGTTCCAGGCCTTCCACCAGGGTCTCATCGCCCATCACAAAATGCAGGGGATCGCCCTGCTCGGTGGCCTCGGCCACGGTGCCGTCTTCGAGGGTGATGGAAAAATACATGACGACATCGCTGCCGTATCCAATGCTAGGGCTTTGCTCTGTCACCTTAGACCTCGTTATGCTTGTTGCGTTGTTTGGCATCCACCGTTGTCGCAGCCACACTGCGGTCACCGCGTAGACTGTCGATTACCAGCAACACGGCGCCGACACTGATGGCAGAATCGGCGATATTAAAGGCGGGCCAATGGTATTGCTGGTAATACAGGTCAATGAAATCCACCACGTAACCGAGCGTGACCCGATCCCACAGATTGCCGACCGCCCCACCCAGCACCAGGGCCAGGCCAACCGCCAGCAGGGTTTGTGTCGCGTTCAGGCGTCTGATCCAGAGGGTGATGCCGATACTCACCGCCAGGGCAAGCACGCTGAAAAACCAGCGCTGCCAGCCGGATTCGCTGGCCAGAAAACTGAAGGCCGCGCCGGCATTGTGGGCCAGGGTCCAGTTAAACCCGGGGAATACCGGCAGCGGCTGGTATAACGTCAAATAGTGAGTGGCAATGGCCTTGCTGGCAAGATCAAGTACCACCACCACTGCAGACAACCACAACCACTTCAACATGCTGTTTTTTCCCATCATGACCACTTACGCAAAACGCCGCTGTTCGCCATCGCCATCGACATTGCTGATGCAGCGACCACAGAGCTGCGGATGTTTGTCACTGCTGCCGACATCCTCACGCTGATGCCAGCAACGGCTGCACTTGGCGTGCGCCGAAGGGAATACCGCCACCCACAGCTCATCACCATTTTTCAGCGTGACATGCACCGCGTCATCCGTCTTCTCGGTATCACGATGCAGCCGTGCGTAAGAGGTGATCAATACAAAACGCAGTTCATCCTCAAGGCTCATCAGGCGCGTATAAATCTCACTGCCGCAGTAGAGGTCCACCTCCGCCGCCAGCGATGAGCCGATACCACCGGCGACACGCAGGTTTTCCAGCTCCTTGCCCACGGCCTCACGCACCTCCAGCACCTCCTGCCAGAAACCCGGCCCCATCAGCTCATCCCCAAGCGCGGGGAAGGCGTACCACTGTTCGAGGAAAACCGACTCACCGCGTTCACCCGGGATGAATGACCAGAGCTCTTCCGCGGTGAAACTCAGGATCGGCGCAAACCAGCGCACCATGGCCTCGATGATATGGTACATGGCGGTCTGGCAGGAGCGTCGCGCCAGGCTGTCGGCCTGGGTGGTGTACTGGCGATCCTTGATCACGTCCAGGTAGAAACTGCCCATGTCGCCGTTACAGAAGTGGTGCACCTTCTGATAAATGTGATGAAAGTCATAACGGTCGTACGCCGCAATAATATCTACTTGCAGTTTTGCGGCATGCGCCACTGCCCAGCGATCCAACGCCAGCATCTCCGCCGGGGCCACGCTGTGTTGGGCCGGATCAAAACCATTAAGATTCGACAACAGGAAACGGGCCGTGTTGCGCAGCCGGCGATAGGCATCCGCCGAGCGTTTGAGGATCTCGTCGGAGACGGTCATCTCGTTGCGGTAATCCGTGGCCGCGACCCACAGGCGCAGGATATCGGCCCCGAGGTTGTTGACCACCTTTTGCGGCGCCATCACATTACCCCTGGACTTGGACATCTTCTGTCCCTTGGCGTCCACGGTAAAGCCGTGGGTGAGCACGGCCTTGTACGGTGCCTTGCCGAAGGCCGCCACCGAGGTGAGCAACGATGACTGGAACCAGCCCCGATGCTGATCGGAACCCTCCAGATACAGATCCGCCGGGCGTGCCAGATCAGCGCGTCGATCCAGCACACAGGCATGAGTCACGCCCGAGTCAAACCACACGTCCAGGGTATCCGTCGCCTTGTCATACTCGCCTGCCGCATCACCCAGCAGCGCTTTCGCGTCTAACTCGAACCAGGCATCAATACCCTTTTCTTCCACCCGTAGCGCAACCTGCTCGATCAAGGCCGCGGTATCGGGATGCAGCTTGCCGGTCTGCTGGTGCACAAACAACGGAATCGGCACCCCCCAGGTGCGTTGCCGGGAGATACACCAGTCGGGGCGGTTGGTGACCATGCCCTCGATGCGGGCCTTGCCCCAGTCCGGCATCCACCGGGTCTGCGCAATCTCCTGCATCGCTGCATCACGCAGACCGTTTTGGGTCATGCTGATAAACCACTGCGGTGTGGCACGGAAGATGATCGGCGTCTTGTGCCGCCAGCAATGCGGATAGCTGTGCCGCAGGGCCGCTTCATGCACCAGCATGCCGCGCGTCTTCAATACCTCCACCACCTGCGGGCCGGCCTTCATCACATGCTGGCCCGCGAACAGTTCGGTGTCGGGCAGGAACACGCCATTGCCCGCCACCGGGTTCTCCACCGGCAGGTGATATTTCATGCCCACCACAAAATCCTCCTGGCCATGACCGGGCGCCGTATGCACGCAGCCAGTACCGGCCTCGGTGGTGACGTGATCACCCAGGATCACCGGCACCTCGCGGGCATAGAACGGGTGGCCCAGCTTCAGGCCTTCGAGATCGGCGCCACGGCAATAGGCGATGACGCGATAACTGTCGCGTCCCCAGCGGCCCATGGCCTCTTTCAGCAGGGCCTCGGCCAGCAGCAGGCGCTCCGGGCCGTGCTCGCCTTCGGTCTGCACCACGACATAGTCCAGCTCCGGGTTCAGCGCCACGGCCTGATTGGCGGGCAGGGTCCAGGCGGTGGTGGTCCAGATCACCACCGCGAGCGGGCCTTCACCGCGGTGTCTTTTCTCCACGTCCTCGGCGTGATGCACCCGCGCAAACAGGGCCTCTTCATCCAGCACGGCGAAACGCACGTCAATGGCCAGCGAGGTCTTGTCCTCATATTCCACCTCGGCCTCGGCCAGTGCCGAACCGCAATCGGTACACCAGTGCACCGGTTTGGAACCCTTGTGCAGATGCCCCGCCTCGATAATCTTGCCCAGTGTGCGGATGATGTCCGCCTCAAACTGGAAATCCATGGTCAGATAGGGTCTGTCCCAATCGCCAAATACGCCCAGCCGTTTGAAATCCTCGCGCTGGCCATCCACCTGCGTCTGCGCATAGTCGCGGCAGGCCTCACGGAAAGTAGCGGCATCCACCTTCACTCCGGCCTTGCCGACCTTTTTCTCCACATTCAATTCGATGGGCAGACCATGGCAATCCCAGCCCGGCACATACGGCGCATCAAAACCGCTGAGGGTCTTGGATTTGACGATGATGTCCTTCAGCACCTTGTTGACCGCATGGCCGATATGGATATCCCCGTTCGCATACGGGGGGCCGTCGTGCAGGATGAATTTCTTCCGGCCTGCGCCGGCCTGACGCAAGCGGGCGTAAAGATCGCTTTCCTGCCAGCGCTGTAGCAGCTCCGGCTCTCGCTGGGCCAGATTGCCGCGCATGGGAAAATCCGTCTCGGGCAGATTCAGCGTCGCCTTGTAATCGGCCTTATCCTTCATGTCATTGCTCACAATCGTCACTCGCGTAGAAATTTCTGTGTATGGGCCGGTGGCGGGAATGCCATAAGGCCACCGCGGATGGGCATTTTACCTGTTTGCGGGGGGCAACGGCTAGGAAATACCCGGGCGACTGGTTTTCCCTGCAGGCATTCGTGCTAACCTTCGCCGCATGACGGATAAAACACGAAAATTTGGCCGACGTTCGCTCAAGCTGATCGAGTACGGCGGCCTGATTGTCATCACCATCGCCACGCTCGTTGCCGGCATCCAGGAAATCCTGAGCATGGTATCCGTCGGTCGGGTCACCCTGGCCGACCTGCTGATGCTGTTCATCTTCCTGGAGGTGATCGCCATGGTGGGGGTCTATCTCGACTCCGGCAAGCTGCCGGTGCGCATGCCGCTGTACATCGCCATCGTCGCCCTCGCCCGCTATCTGGCCCTGGATATCAAGCACATCGACAGCTGGGAAATCTTCGCCGTGGCCGGCGCGATCCTGATCCTGTCTGCGGCCACCCTGGCGATCCGCTACGGCAACCTGCGCCTGCCCTATCCCCCGTGTGATTCCGATCAGGCACCGCAGGTCGAGAAACCGCCCGCCGCTCAGGATAAAAACTAGCCTAAAATTTCTGGCCCCGCGCAAAAAATTGCCGGGCCTGTTCGGCATCACGCCCGATCTGCGCCCGAAGGGCATCAAACGAATCGAAACGCCGCTCATCACGCAGCCAGTGCAGAAAATTCACATGCACATGGCGGCCGTAGATATCACCCTCGAAATCAAACAGGTGCACCTCCAGCAGGGTTTTCATGCCGCCCACCGTCGGCCGGGTGCCGAGATTGGCGACACCGCACAGCGGCTCGCCCTCCAACCCAAACAGCTGCACCGCAAACACCCCACGCAAGGGGGTGTTGATGCGGTGCAAATGGATATTGGCGGTGGGAAAGCCGATGGTGCGGCCCTTTTTGTCACCATGCGCCACCCGGCCGCTCATGCGGTAGATGCGTCCCAGCAGCTTTTCCGCCGCATTGAGATCCCCCTCCGCCAGCGCCGAACGCACCCGCGTACTGCTGACCCGCTTACCATCCAGCACGAAGGTGTGCATGTTCACCACCTCAAAGCCGTGCCTGCGACCCGCCGCCTGCAACTGCGCAAAATCACCGGCGCGATCCTTGCCGAAGCGAAAATCATCGCCAATCACCAGATACTTCACCCCCAGACCGTCGACCAGCAGACGCCGAATAAACGCCTCGGGGGACTGCTGGGAAAAGGCCCGGTTAAACCTCAGCGCCACCACACGGTCCACCGCATATCGGCGCAGGGCCTGGACCTTTTCCCGAAAACGAGTCAGCCGGGGTGGCGCCTGTTCCGGCCGGAAATATTCCTGGGGCTGAGGTTCGAAGGTCACCACCGTGAGCGGCAGGCATAATTTTTCCGCCTGCTCCGCCAGCTGGCCCAACACGGCCTGATGGCCAAGATGGACGCCGTCAAAATTGCCGATGGTGGCGACGCAGCCACGATGTACGGGTTTTAAATTGTAGGTGCCGCGGATGATTTGCATGGGCATTTAGTTAAAGCCCCCGTCCCATCAGGGTCCGCAGCCGGACCCCCAGCAGCAGCAACACCCCAAAATAGACCAGACTCCCCGCCACCACCCACACCGTCAGCCAGCCCACCCGTTGCCACAGGCCCCACGCCAACCAGCCCGACAGGTCCCCCACC
>JAVVEP010000020.1 GCA_032250735.1 Gammaproteobacteria bacterium | reverse complement strand
CGTTGGGGGCTTTGCCAGAACCAAAACTTACCCACAGATTCTGCTGAAGAGCCAATTTTCTAAATGCAGCATTAAAGTTAGCAGGTTTAGATGACTTGGCCGGGACGGTCTGTTAATGGATTTTATCTGTAATTTCCTTTTCTATACCAAAAAGTAAGATTTTTAGGTCGTTCTAATGTCTCCCATCATCTTTAGCCTACAAAATTCATGGCGTAATGCACGACAACAATGTTGGATCGTATTTTTTACACTGTCTCTGTTGTCATTGACACTGTATTCCCCATCATTTTTCGGTGATTTTATCTGGGATGATACAGAAACATTTTTAAATGATCCGTCAATTCGTGACTCCAGTTATATTTCTTCGTACTTTACGGAGGGCGTGGCTAGCCACCTTGAAAAACAAGGAGTGGCCCATAAAAGCCTTGGCTATTACCGCCCGCTTATCAGGATGCTTCATTTTTTGGAGTATAAAATATTCGGGAAAAATCCGGCGGGTTTTCACGCTGTCAGTATCATTTTAAATTTATTGGTTGTGTTGCTGGCTTTTTTGGTGGTGCGTGAAGTAACCAGAAATTCTTTAGTCGCTTTCATGTCAGCGATGTTCTTTTCGGTTAACCCTAGTCATGTAGAGGCGGTAAGCTGGGCTTATTCAGACTCTTATCTTGTTTTTTCGTTGTTTTGCCTTTTATCATTTTATTTCCATCTTAGAAATAAAATAGTGTGGTCGTTAGTTTCGTTTTCTGCGGCATTACTTGCGCAAGAATCGGCGATACTATTGCCTATCATATTGGTATTTGAGCGATATCTGATAGCAAATAAAAAGACATTTAAGGATTATAATTTTTTAATCCCGTATTTGGTGTTGGTGGTATCATTTCTTGTTTTGCGCTCATTCGCTGTTGGCAGCTTGCCGATCACCAGCATTGGGATTGTGCCATGGTTAAATGCGATATCAACGATACTGGCTACCAGCGTAAAGATATTTTTTGTGCCGGATGCAGCGATAGCGCTTTACCATAACAAGCCTGGAATGTTTGCTGAAATATCAGTCGGACAGAGTTTTATTTATTTTGGCGTAATAGGTCTTGGCTTGGTTGCTGCGTGGCTCTGGAAATACCATCAGGCATGGCTATTTTGGTATGCATGGTTTTTCGTGTGGCTGCTTGTGATGTTCAATGTGGGTGAATTCGCACAATTCTATTTTATGGACAAGATACTTTATTTGGGATCGCTGGGATTCTGTGTGTTGTTAGCAAAGGGACTGTTAAGTTTGCGCGTCAAGGAGAGTGTTTTAGTTTTGATAACGGTCAGTTATGTAGCGCTTTATTTTTCGGTATCAATGTGGCGCGTGTCTTATTTTTTAGATGAGAAAAAATATTTTGAAAAAGCGGTATTATTCTCGCCTGATTTTCCCTTGTTGCGTTATTCCACAGGCATGATGTATCTGGATAGAGAGGAATATAACAAAGCCGAAAAGGAGTTTAATCTGACGGTAAAACTGGATCCAAAGCACTCCTATGCGTATAACAATTTAGGTAACATTATGTATATGCGTAGCGACTTTTCTGGGGCGATCAACTTTTGGCGACGCGCCATTTCTGCTGATCCTACAAACCCACAGCCCTATTACAATATTGGTGCAGCCTATGATCGCCGAGGTGATTTCCAGCAAGCTTTACGCTATTACAAACAATATCTTGTTAAGCAGCCGAATCCACCCGAAAATTTATTAAATCGAATTCAACAAATTAAAAATATTCAGCGCTGAGTTTTTGTTACTATTTTATTGTCACGGCTATCCCGTCAACCTTTACAGTGCCGTAGGGCGTAATAACTGAAAAGGCATTGCGCCGCCAAACTAATCGCGATCACTGTTACTCAGCTCTCAATATTTATCAACGTTTGTGAGGTACATGACTTCGATCTGGTTTTGCCAACTTAGGAATTGTGTTCTGCATCCGGTTTTGTTTCGGCCTTTTTAACGCGGATTTTGTTGCCGTCTACCTCGGTGTAGTTGAGGTTTTTGATGGCGGCTTTGGCCTCGCCCACGTTGGGCATTTCTACAAAGCCAAAACCCTTGGAGCTGCCGGTGGCTTTGTCGGTGACCAGGGTGCAGGACTGTACGCTGCCGTAGGTTTCGAACATGGCGCGTAATTCCGCCTGTTTGGTGATGCGGGCAAGGTTGCGTATTAATAGTTTCATGGGATCACTGTGTTGTAAGGAAATGTTGTGATGAAACGTTGTGATGAGATGTCGCAATAAGGGTGGTGGTAGAAAACGCTGGCTATTCTGCGGGATGCGCTGATGCCAAAGGCCGGGATGATGCTGTTGAATCAGTCATCATCCCGGTATCGCTGACAGCGTTAATTACCGCGTGCTTTTCCTAACGTGAATTTTGCGACCGCTGGCTGGATCGGTTGCTCGGGCGGCTCTGATTGCCCGACGGTCCCTTGGCGTGTGAACGTGGGTTGTTCTGATTCGCGTAGGAGCGATTCCCCGCCGGTTTTTTCGCGCCGCTGGACGGCCTGCCGCGTCCCTGGTTGATGGGCTGGGGCTTGATGCTGAGATCGGGTTTGAAATCATCGAACACGACCTTGGGAATCTCGCGCTTGATAAGGCGCTCGATATCTTTCAGTAGCTTTAGCTCGTCGACACACACCAGCGACATGGCGGTACCTTCATTGCCGGCACGACCGGTGCGACCGATACGGTGCACGTAATCTTCGGCGATGTTGGGCAGTTCAAAGTTCACCACATGCGGTAACTGGTCGATGTCCAGTCCACGTGCGGCAATATCCGTGGCGACCAGGACGCGCACCTTGCCGGTTTTAAAGTCGGCCAGTGCCTTGGTGCGGGCACCCTGACTCTTGTTGCCATGAATGGCGGCGGCGGTGATGCCGTCGGCGTTCAGCTGCGTCGCCAGATGATTGGCGCCATGCTTGGTGCGATTAAAGACCAGCACCTGTCGCCAGTCGTTGGAACCCACCAGGTAGGAAAGCAGTTCACGTTTGCGATTCTTGTCCACCGGATGCACCACCTGGGTGATATTTTCCGCAGCGGTATTGCGCTGTGCGACCTCGATCAGCACCGGCGTCTTCAGCAGATCGTTGGCCAGATGTTTGATCTCGTCGGAGAAGGTGGCGGAGAAAAACAGGGTCTGTTTCTGTTTGGGTAGCAGGGCGAGCAGTTTGCGGATATCACGGATAAAACCCATGTCGAGCATGCGATCGGCCTCGTCCAGCACCAGGATCTCTACCTGCGACAGGTCGATGGTTTTCTGGCCGACATGATCCAGCAGACGCCCCGGTGTTGCGACCAGGATGTCGATGCCGTCACGCAGCTGTTTAATCTGTGGGTTGATGCTGACGCCACCAAAGATCACGCTGGATTTCAGCGGCAGGTATTTACCGTAGGTGTGCACACTTTCGGCAACCTGTGCGGCCAGTTCGCGGGTCGGGGTCAGCACCAGGGCGCGGATGTGGCGACGGGCCTTTTTCTGATCACCAGCCGCCGACTTGTCTGATGACATGAGCCGCTGTAACAGCGGCAGGGTGAAGCCGGCGGTTTTGCCGGTGCCGGTTTGTGCGCCACCCATGATGTCGCGGCCTTCCAGAATAGAGGGAATGGCCTGTTGCTGTATGGGGGTGGGGGAGCTATAGCCTTTTTCGGATACAGCACGGAGTAATTCAGCCCGAAGGCCGAGGGATTCAAATGACATGTTTGGATGATCTCCAGAGATCGGCCTACCCAATACACATGGTTTGGGTCGGTCTAGGCGGAAACTTGCTAGTAGGTTACGTGGTAAAACAGAATGGATTATCACGTTCAAAACAGGCGCAGACCGAAGTGCGCCAGAAGTTGTGGGCGGAGTATAGCAGAGAATCTATTGGAAGGGTGAGCAATGTTTTAATTCCAGCCTTGATCCCGTCGGCCGTGGCCAGTCAGCGACAGGCGCCGGCCAGACCCCCTTCGATTGCACCCACGATTGCACCCAGGATTAAACCCTTTATTGCACCCCTTTAATCACTTTCTGCGTACTGCGGGCCTGACGGCCGTTACTACCGTTGGCATCCTGACTATTTCGGTTCTGGCGGCGACAGTGACGGTGATGTGATCCTGTAACGACCACGATCCTGTATAGTGACGTGCGCCTTTTGAACAAGGGGCGCTGCTGAAAGCGTATGATTTTTTAATAGTTAAGAATAGTAAGAAGAGTTAAGGGTAGTCAGAAGAGGCAGTAATGACAGTAAACAACACGGCCGTGTTGACCGCCGCCGGTCTGCTATGCGCCGTCGCCGGATTGACGTACTGGATGGCTCCCTCGGCGACGCCTGACTTTAGTGAGTTTCCCGCCGGCCCGGAGCGTAAGGCGGCCTTTTTTGGCTATCTGGCGCCGTTGATTGAAGAGAAAAACGACGAGATCCGCGCCACCCGGCAGGATCTGCTGGCGTGGAATGAACACCGGCAGTCCATCAGCTGGTGGGATGCGCGACAGATTCGTCACATTGCGAAAGACTATCGCATGGACGGTTTTGATCTGGGCAGTGATGCTGACTGGCAGACCCTGCTGCGCCGGGTCGATGCGGTGCCAGCCTCGCTGGCCCTGGCGCAGGCGGCCAATGAGAGCGCCTGGGGGACGTCCCGTTTCTCGCAACAGGGGTTCAATTATTACGGGCAGTGGTGTTTCGAGGACGGCTGCGGGATGGTGCCTGAGCTGCGGGGTCCGGGAAAAAACCATGAGGTCGCGACGTTTGATTCGCCCGCGGACTCCGTTGCGAGTTATATCGATAATCTGAACACGCATGATGCCTATCACGAGCTACGCACCCTGCGTAGCACCCTGGCGGCCACGCAACAGCCGGTGACGGGTATCGCCCTGGCCGCCGGGCTGGAGAATTATTCCGAACGCGGCGCCGCATACATTGAAGAGCTGCGCGCCATGATCCTGAGTAACGAGCTGGCGCACTATGATACCCCGCAGCCTCACTACGACACCCTGAATTAATCCTGAATCCCTGGTTTAACGCTCGATGGTGAACAAGATATCGGCGCCCTGGTATTCACCACTTTCCCCCTTGAGTTGCCAGTGCTCCGAGATCTGATAGCGCAGGGTGAGGGTGTTGAAGGCCTCGATCAGGCCGACGCCGTAGCTGACGTAGAGTCTGGGGGAGAGGTAGCGCCCCATCACCAGCGATGCCTGATCACCGCCTTCGCTGCTCTCGACGCGCATTTCATCCAGCCCGAACTGGTCCGTGAGGGCGCGCGCCAGCGAGTTGCCGCTACTTAGGCCAAGCGCCAGCGCCGCCTTGGCCATCATGCTGCCTTCTTCACCGGAGGCGTTTTCGATGGGCCGGCCCAGTATCAGGTAGGAGAGGGCGTCGGTCTGTCCCATGGCGGGGATCGTAAACAGTTCGATCTGTGGCTGTTTGAGGCTGCCCCTGGCGTACAGTCCCGCGGTGACCTCGCCGACCTGGCGCACGGCGCGCAGGTCGAGGCCGGGGTTACCGAGCGGCCCGCCGGTATAGAGCAGGCGGCCGTTCTCGATCTCCAGGCGTTGTCCATAGGCGCGATAGCGGCCCTCGGGAATGGTGATCTCCCCCGTGCCCCGGGTCAGCTGGCCGGGCTCGTCTTCCAGTAGCAGGCTGCCACCCAGGCGGCCTTCAAAGCCGAAACCATAAAACGTGACCCGCTCCCCCAGCGTCAGCCGCACGCGGGTGGTGATGGACCACTTTTCCGCCGCGCCCGGCTCCTGGCCGATGATCACCACGTCCTCGGATACCCGCGCCGCGGTGGACAGGTCTTTCGGCTGTAACCGGGCGAAGGGGATGTGGACCTTGCCCTTGATGTCGATGGTCCGGTCCTGCAGGGTGAGCTGGAGATCCGGGGTAATCAGCACGCGGGCCTCGGGGATGCGGGCCACCTCGAAGGCCTCGCCCTTGATGTCGATGTCGGTGGGCCAGCCCGCCTTGGGGTCGAGCCGGGTCTGTCCCTGCACCGCCAGCGTGCCGTCGCCGGACCGGGCGCCTAGCGTGTAGTGCAGTGTTTCGGCATTGTCGATCTCGGCCTGTAACTTGATGCGCTCGATGTGCAGGCCCAGCCGCGGGATCCGGAATTCACTGTTGTTGAGACTCGCCTGACCGCTGAAGCGGGGCCGGGCGAGGGTGCCGTCGGCCGCGAGGTTCAGGTCCACTTCACCCTGGAGACCCTGCACCTCGGGGATCAGGACCTCGACCAGGCCCAGGTCGCGGAGCGTGAGCCGGGCCTCGGCGTGCAGGGGCTGGCGCTGGCGATCCAGCGTTAGCAGCTGGGCGCCGGGTAATTCCGCGCTGAGCCTGAGCTGTTCGCCGGTGCGCATATCGAGTGACGCCCTGGCATTGATGTCCTTGTCGGTGAGGAAGATCGCCATGGACCCCTGCCGATATTCCCAGCGGTCGCGCTCGCCTTCCAGCAGCGGATAGGTGACCGCCCCCGGCGGCAGCTCGATAGTGGCCTCGCCCCGCACGCCGTCGGCCTGTAGGTCGAGGCGGGCGTGGGCATTGGCGGTGCCTTCCAGGCCCAGGTTCTCCGGCAGCCAGGGAGATAACAGCCCCAGCGGCAGCTGGCGGGCGTCGAGCCTGGCCTGCCAGAGATCACCGCTGCGCTGTAGCGCCAGGCACAGCTCGCTGTCCTGGCTCTGCCAGCAGAGGGGGGGCGCTTTGAGGGTATCGGCGCGAAGCTGAAGCTCGACGGGTGCCTTGAGTCGCCAGTCCTGAAAGCGCGAGCTGTTGAGTTCGGCCCGGGCGATCCGTCCCTGCCAGCCCTGGTCATCGATCCGGCCCTGTAATTCGATTACGGCGCTGAGGTCGTCGGCCGCCACCTCTGCGCTGATCCCCTGTTGGGTGCTGACGATGCTTAGCGATTGCAGGGCAATGCCTTTCAGCATCAGGTCTTTGGCGGCGAGGTTGATGTCGAGCTTTTGCCACTGGAACATATCTATAGTTAGCGCGCCATCGAGACTGCCGATCTGGTATTCCCGAAGACTGAGCGTCTGGCCCTTGAGCGTGGCCTGCAGGGTCGGCGTGGCGCGGGGGCCGGTCAGGGCCCCCTGGGCCTGGAGCTGGCCCAGGGCCTGTGGATAGAGCGCGGCCAGATCGGTGGCGGCGATGGACCAGTCCAGTTGCAGACGCTCGCCGATGCGGCCCTCGGCCTTGATCCGGGCGCTGCCGGAGCGCAGGTCGAGCCGCTCAATATCGAGCCCCGCGTCACGCCAGCCTACACGGCTGCGCAGTGACACAGGATAGCCGCGCAGCTTGCCGGACAGTTCGGTGATGTCGGCGTCGGCGATCAGTTGGCCCTGTTCCAGCCGGCCCGTGCTGGTGAGCGTGGCGCCGAGCCGGCCGGACCACTCCGCGCCCAACGGTAAATAGCTGGCGGGATTGATGTCGCGGATGCTCGCCTGTGCCTGCCAGTGCAGTTGCGGTGACCAGTTGAGCTGTCCCTTGATCGTGGTTTCACCGTCCAGCGCGGTGATGCGCAGGGAGTCAAAGCGCAGCCCGTCGAGGTTGCCCGCGGCGCTGGCATACCAGAAGGAGGGCGGGGCCTGCGGCCAGAGTCTGTCCGTCGCCAGGCCCACGCGGTACTGTGCCAGGCTGCCCTCGATCCAGCCGCTGCCCACGGCGCTATCGAACCAGGCGCCGGTTTTGAGTGGCCAGCGCAGGTGTTGCCAGCTCAGGGCCAGGGCGACCTCGCCGCCGTCGGCGCCGGGCCGCCAGTCGCCACGGGCCTGCAGGCGGGTGTCGCGCTCCGGGGCATGCAGCAGCAGCTGCTCGATCTCGATGCGGTTGTCGGGGCGGCGATGCAGGCGGAAATCGCCCGTCACCGGGCCGAGTTCCGGGTAGCGACCTGCCAGGCTGCCGGTGAGGCTGGCCGTGCTGAGGTCGCCCTCGCCGGTGAGCGCAAGACTGCCGGTGGCGGCGGGCCAGCCCGTCCCCAGTTTTGCCATATCGAAGGCGCTGATATCGGCGCGGGCCTGCCAGGTGGGGCTATCCAGCAGGGCCCGGAGCTGCGCGTCGAGGTCGAGTTGCACGGCGGCTCCTGTCAGCTGCTGTTGTAGCCGGGTCATCGTCAGGTCACCGTTGAGTGGGCCGTCACCGGTGATCACCGCACCCGAGGGCAGGCGGGCCTGCCAGTCGAGCTGGAGTTGATGGGCATAGTCCCCGGCCAGCTCGATGTCGCCCGCAATCGTGAGGTGGAAGGTCTCGGCCTGAATGCGCAGTTCGTCGATGCTGAGCTGGCTGAAGAGGCTGCTCGCCCTGAGCCGAATCTGTTCCAGGCCGAGGGTCTTGCCGTTCTGGTCGAGGCTGATCTCGTCGATCTGCACCTCGTTCAGGGCCACCCGCCAGGGCAGGCGGATCTCCGGCAGGGACAGAGGCCGCTTCGGCTCTGCTGGGGCGGGCGTGGCTGTGGGCGGCAAAACGATGTGCAGGCCGCGCACCTGCAGGCGGCTGATGTTGACGTTGGCGGTGAGCAGGGTGGCGGGCAGCCACTCCAGGCGGATCTGCTCGGCGCTGACGCGCGTGCCGTCCTGTGTATAGTCCAGCCCCTGAATAGTGATCGGCCCCAGCAGCTGACCCTCCAGGCTGTCCAGGCTCAGCTCACCGGGGAGGTACGACTGCCCGTAGTGGTAGGCCCAGCGCAGGCCGCTCTGGGTCATCAGCAGCCAGACCAGGCCGAGAAGGGGGATCAACAACAGGCCGGCGATGCCGATGCGCAGCAGGCGTTTCATAGATCCGGGCCGATGTTGATGTGCAGACGCCAGGGCTGGCCGTCCTTGCTGATGGCGCTGGCCAGGTCGATGCGCACCGGTCCCACCGGTGACTGCCAGCGCATACCGAAGCCCGCGCCCCTTTCCAGTTTTTCGGCGATGTCGTCGATGGCGTTGCCGGCGTCATAGAACAGGGCAACCCCCCACTTGCCGCCGAGCCGGCGTTCGAACTCGACGCTGCCGACCATGAGATTTTTGCCACCCACCACCTCGCCGGCGCTGTCCACCGGGCCCAGCGACTGGTAGGCATAGCCGCGCACGCTCTGGGCGCCACCGGCGAAGAAACGCACCGATGGGGGCAGCTGGTGAAATTCCTGGGTATAGGTGCTCCCCAGTCTGCCGCGGAGGATTATGCGGTTGCGCTGTCCCAGCGAATAGATGGTCTTGACGCCCCCCTGCAGCTGGGCGAAATCGGTGTCGGACAGCAGCTCCTGGCTGGCGCCGCGCAGGCCGATGTCAAACCGCAGCCCGTCCAGGGTATAGATAAAGCTTTGGCCCCAGGTGCGGCTCCAGTTGACGCCGGGAATGAACAGGGTGGAGGTGCCACGGTCACCGGCGACCTCGAACTCCTCGCGCTGATAATTGAGGGAGACGGATTCGCGCCACTCGCCGCGTCCGCGATTGATACTGGCGCCGATGGTGCGCAGGGTGCTGTCGCTGCTATCGGTCTTTTCGTTGACGATGCCCGCGCTGTACACCAGCTGGTCGGTACGGGGATTGAGGATCGGCACGCGGTACTGGGCGCCGAGGCTGTAGCCGATCTCCGAGATCCGGACCTCGGTGTTGAGGCGGTGTCCCCGCCGGTTAAGGCGCGGTTTTTCCCAGCCGAATTTGGCGCGGGCGCCGGTATCGGTGCCGTACCCGAGACCCATGCTGTAGCGATTCGGCTTGCGCGGGGTGAGCATCACATTGATGGGGATCTCGGTGCTGTCTTCCTGGGGTTTGGCGGGCGAGACCTCGATCGTCTGAAAATAGTCGCTGTTATTGAGTGCATGTTGCAGGCTGATCATCTCATCGAGGGAATAGGGATCACCCTGTTTGAAGGTGATGTAGCGCCGCAACAGGCGGTCATCGAGTACCTCCTGCTGTAACGACACCTCGCCAAAACGGTAGCGGGGGCCGCCGTCATAGTGGACATAAATGCGGGCCTCGTAGGCGTCGAGGTCAACCTCCACCCGGTGTTCCACAAACCGCGACTTGAAATAGCCGCGCTCCGCGGCCAGTCGGGCCAGGTTGGCCTTGAACTCTTCATAGTCAAGGTGGTTGAACACGCGGCCCTTGCGCAGCGGCGGCTTGCGCAACAGGGCCTGAAACTCGGGATCCCCGGCCATCTCCTCGCTGATAACGATGTTGACCTCGCCAATGGGCAGGGGCGGGCCCGCGTCGATGACATAGCGGGCCTGCCATTCATCCGTCGCCACCTGGGTCAGCTCCGCCTGAATGACGGGGCGATAATAGCCGAAGGGTTGCAGGGCGTTGCCGATCTCCTCGGGCGCCTTTTTGTGCAGGCGCTGCAGGCGACCCTCCGACAGCAAGGGGTCTGCCCGGTGCTGCACGACACTCAGGAACAGACGCACATTCTCTTCCAGCCGCGCGTCGATGCCGCTGATGGTGACGTTGACATTGAGCTGCGCAAAGGGTGCCGCGGAATAGGCGCAGGCCAATAGCGCCAGCAGCATTCTTTGCATGTGATACATCATCGTTGCCTGCTACGTAAGCTCAGAGTGAGACTGACGGTTTGCGTTTAACATCTTCAAGCGGGCGTCAATGTGGCGGCCGTTTCGCTTCGATTTACCGTGTGCCACCGAGTTCCTGAAGTTTGGCCCGATAGGTCATGTCCTTACCGAAGCCAAACGATGCCTCGCCATTGTCCTTGGCGGGAAGGTGGTAGGTCTGGGTCGTGGTGGTCACCCGTGGGGATAATTCCTCACACGCTTCCGCCGACAAGGCGCGGATTTCCGCCAGGCGCGGTTGCACGACCCTGTGCAGCACCGCGAGCTCGATGGTCTCCCCCAGCAGCTGGTGGGTGACACTCACGCCGGTGAAATACTCCACGCTGGTATATACCTTTTCCATTTTGCCGGAGGCTGTCCGTTGACAGCTCAACTGGAGAAAACTGCGTTGAATGCCTTTGTTCCAGGTATATTGTTTTTGCGACACAATCGCCTTGCCCCGCTCAATGAGTTTATCCCCCTGCAGCAGTTCAAAGTCCATCAGGAAGCGATCCGCCGCGTGGGCGCTGACCGTGGTGGCGAAGAGGGCTGCCAGCAGTAAAAATCGTAAACTCAATGTGGTCATCTCCCTGTTTCCATTATCCGTTCCCGCTATTATTGCCAGTATTGTTGAAAAAACATTAAAAATTATAGTCGTGTTATCCGCTTGTCGCATACCCGCGCTGGGGCCGGGACACCCTCTGCCGAGGTGCCGCTACGATAACACGCCGGCAGGCAATCCAGACAGTCAGGTAGGGTGGGCAGGTTTTTGTGCCCACGCGGCCTCGGTGAGCGGATTGCCGAAAATGATAACGAGGTATGGTGTAGGGAATTCGGGTGATGCTGTATGGGAACACGAAAAATGATTGTGGATGTTTCCGCGTGGGCACAAAAACGTGCCCACCCTTGGCTGTGGTTACGTCCCGGTGTTTATGTGGCGATCGCTACTTTTGGTGACAGGTTATGCGGGTGTTATTGTGTAGGCGTGTAGGCGGCGTTATGGATTGGAACCTGTATACTCTAAATAAGTCAGCTAGGGTGGGCACAAAAAACGTGCCCACCCTACCTGGCTCAAACAATAACGGTCGGCAAAAAATAATGCGGAGAATACGATGGCAACGTTAACGTTTTATGGGGCAGTCCGGGGGGTGACCGGGTCCGCGTATCTGCTGCAGACTGAGCACGCCACCGTACTGCTGGAATGCGGACTGATTCAGGGAAGTCGTGAAGAGGAAAAAGGCAACAAGCAGCCGTTCCCCTTCAATCTGCAAGAACTGGATGCGATGGTGTTGTCGCATGCGCATCTGGATCACTCGGGACGCATACCCAAACTTGTCGCGGACGGTTACCGTGGTCCCATCTATATGACCTATCCGACGCATGAGTTGTTGGTGATCATGCTCAAGGATGCCGCGTCACTGGCGGAACGGGATGTGGAGTGGGAGAACAAACACCGTCGTCGTGCGGGTAAAAAGGAGCTGGCGCCGTTATATACCCTGGAAGACGTGGAGGACGCACTGACCCTTGTTCATGATATCGACTATGGCCAGCGCCAGGAGGTCGCGGAAGGCGTCGAGATCTGTTATCGCGATGCCGGCCATATCCTGGGTTCCGCCATTGTGGAGATCTTTATTACCGAGGCCGGGGTGAAGAAAAAACTGGTGTTCTCCGGCGACCTTGGCAACAGTTGCGCGGCCTTGCTGCGCGATCCGGAGGTGGTCACTGAGGCGGATGTGCTGTTGCTCGAATCCACCTATGGTGATCGGGAACACCGCTCCATGGAGGAGACGCTGGCGGAGTTCGCGGAGATTATTGCCACGGCCTCGGAAACCGGCGGCAATATCCTGATTCCGTCCTTTGCGGTCGGACGTACCCAGGAGATCATTTTTCATCTCGGCGAACTGTATCAGGCGGGCAAGCTGAATCATCAGGCGGTGTATCTGGATAGCCCGATGGCCATTGCCGCCACCGAGGTGTATCACCGTTTTCAGAATGTCTTTAATCGTGAAGACAAGGCGACGCTGAAACAGGGAAAAACCGGCAGCCTGCACAGCTTCCTGCCGGTGTTGCGCTACTCACGTTCCACCAATGAATCGATGGCCCTTAACCGGATTGAGAAGGGCGCCATCATCATTGCCGGCAGCGGTATGTGTAACGGTGGTCGCATCCGACATCATTTCAAACACAATCTGTGGCGACGAAACGCCCATGTGATTTTTGTCGGTTACCAGGCGATCGGCACACCGGGCCGCGCCCTGGTGGATGGCGCAAAAACTTTCAAGGTGGGTGCGGAAACCATCGCCGTCAAGGCCACTCTGCATACCATCGGTGGATTTTCCGCCCACGCCAGTCAGTCGCAGTTGCTGGCCTGGGCAAATCATATGCAGGCCTCGAATCCGCGGCTCTACCTGGTGCATGGTGACCCAGAGGCAAAGACGGCGCTGCGCGACTTTTTTGCCAAACAGGGCTGGGCGGCCACGATACCATCGCATGGCGAGTCTATCTCGATCTAGATCTAGATCTAGATCAGAGGGAAGTCTTTGATGAAAAAACCCGAGCTGCCCAACAAGGTGTTCCCGTCCGCGAAAGACGATGTCAGTGTCTCCCGCCGGGTGCCGGACACGCCGCAGACCCGTTCATCGGCCTACCGCCTGGCCTATGCCGATAAACAGTTTTTGCTGCGGGATGAGCTGCGCCCGGTGCGCCTGCAGCTGGAGCTGCTCAAACCCGAACTGCTGCAACATGAGCATGGCATCCATTCAACCGTGGTTATCTTTGGCAGTACCCGCATTCCCGAGCGTAAGCTGGCCATAGAGCGCCTGCAGCAGGCGGAGGCCTTGGTATTGGCGAATCCAACGGATCCGGCACTGACCCGGCAAGTAAAAATCGCCGCATCGATACTCGACAAGGTGCGCTACTACGACGAGGCCCGTTTGCTGGCGCGTATGATTACCGAAAGATCGCAGCAGGATGAGAACTGTGAGCTGGTGATCATCACGGGTGGTGGGCCCGGCATCATGGAGGCGGCCAACCGGGGCGCGGATGATGTCGGCGGCAAGAGCATCGGCCTGAATATCGTCCTGCCCATGGAACAGTGCCCCAATCCTTACATCACGCCGAATCTCAGTTTCCAGTTTCATTATTTTGCCATTCGTAAAATGCATTTTCTGATGCGCGCCAAGGCGTTGGTCGCCTTTCCCGGCGGCCTGGGCACACTCGATGAACTTTTTGAAACCCTCACCCTGATTCAGACCCAAAAGGTCAAGCCGGTGCCGGTGTTGCTGTTTGGCCGGGAATACTGGCAGCGCATCATCAATTTCGATGCGTTGGTGGAGGAGGGAACGATAGACCCGGAAAACCTGGATCTGTTTCAGTATGTCGAGACCGCGAAGGAGGCCTGGGCCGCTATCCGGTATTTTTATTACGCGGATCAGGGGGCCGATTAGCGTCAGCGACTGATCGTCAGCTGTGCTCGTTAGACGTGATTGGTTTTTGGCCGAAATGGCTACCGAGAATCCAGCCAATGGCGATGCCGATCGCCAGGACGAAAAAGATCATCAGCGAGCGCGACATGGTGAGGGTCCAGAATAGCCAGCGGATTTCGACCACGACCGCATTCTGTACGATGAAAATGACAACCAGCAATAGCAGCGCCAGACCGATATAGATTTTGTGGTTGATGTTCATGCGATCGTCATGCCCATGTATTAAATATCTGTCGGTTCCCACGCATGCTGAATGACGTGAGCGCTAGAACCAGTTCACGATGCCGACACTGATCCCATAGTCGAGGCTGGATTCATTCAGGCCTGCTATGCCTTCCAGCGTGAGGAACCGGCTGCGTTGTATCTGATAAAGAAGACCACCATTCAACTCCAGGGGATCGTCGCTGGTATCGAGCATCTGCTGTCGGCCCTCCAGTCCGCCATAGACATACCAGTTATCAAACTGTCGGGATAAACTGATCCCATATACGAGGATGTCGTCATAGGACCTTGTGCGGGAATCGCCCGTGACAATATAACCCCCCATCAAGGTGAGATTCATGACCTTATAATGCTGCGTATAATTCAGAAAACCACCCAGATCGGCTTCACCCGTGCTGAGTCCTTTGGATTCATCGCCGGTTGGCAGTTTTAGTGCAAGTGAGACGTAAAGGCTGTCTTTAGCGGCGTTATTTTTGTCGAACATGATGCCACCACGCAACACAACATCACCCAATGCCGAATCATCCCCGAACTCGTCACTGAGAAACAGGTATGAGGCCGTTATGCTGTGATCATAACGACCCGATACCTGGCCATAGGCAAGTTGCAGACGATACATATCGGCGACTTCGTTGGTGTCGAATTCGCCGCGACTCTTGCCGGCACTAAACTCCAGATAGCGTTCTGTCGTGGCCACCGTGACGGGTGTGGCGCCGCAGAATACCACTGCCGCGATAAGGGCCGCATACGCAGAATATGTTCTGTTCATGTCAGGCTATTCGTCACAAGGCACGTCAGCAACAGTATCACTTATTACTGGTTTTTCTGTTCCATGTTGCGGATCATGTTGCTGATCCTGTTCATATGGAGTTCCATCTCCTGCACCATGCTTTCCTCCACCTTACCCTGTTCCATGTGTTGCGCCATGTTGTGCATGGCCTGCGAAAGCTGTTCCATCACCTGTGACATTTCCCGGGTCCGGGTCTGATCCATGTTCTCGGTCTGATCCATGATACGGTTCATGTCCCGTGTCATTGTGTTCATCTGCTGCATAATCCGAGACATGTTATGCATCATGTCGCGGCTCATCATATGCGTGGCTTGCGAAGTCCCCATCTGACCACCGGATGCGCCGGCATCTCTGTTGTGCATGTCGGCGTATGCGAAGAAGGGGATAGCCAAAAGTAATAAAATAATACTGATCTTCCTGTTCATGGTGTCACTCCTGTGGATTGTATTGAAAAAGTAAATCGGTAATGGTCCCAATTACGCCGTAAGTATAGACGTTTAAAGCGTAAGCAAGGATTCTGAAAAAAATCTAACCTGCGAAGTCGAAGGGATAAGAAAATTGCCTATGCAATCGGCTGATATCCCGAGGTAGGTAAAATTACTCATCCCCACCAAATTGACTAAATCGATAACTATACTGAAATGGTATCGGTTGGATTGATGCAGGCGGGATCTGCCTGCACACGTGCGACAATGCGCAACAACTCGTGACGATTGGATTATCGATTAGTAACATAATGAGGATCTGTCCATGGAAAATAAACGATTCATCACAGCCGCCCTGGCGGCGGCACTGTTTCTCACCGCCATCCCTGCATACTCCGCCGATGAAGAGCCCATCTACGGCAGTCAGCTCATGACCCAGCAGGAGAGGATCGAGCACCGGGAGCGCCTGCGTAGCGCTCAATCCGCAGAGGAACGCGAAAAGATTCGCAATGAACACCACAAGCGGATGCAGGAACGCGCCAAGGCTGCGGGCAAGTCGCTGCCAGACGAACCGCCGAAAAATGGTGGCTTTATGCAACCCGGTGGCAAGGGTTCTGCTGGTGGCGGTGGCGGTGGCGGCGGTCGATAGACGATTGTTCCGGCATTGCTCATGCACACAGCCTATCGCGTGATGGCGTAATCCATCACCCCCTGACCGACGCCGATATTTCTGACCGGCATCAGCGGAATATTCCCTTCACCGGCGTCATGCACAATGGCGAACTCAAGGCCGCGATCCACCGACCAGTCGATCCTGGTGTCGGACAGGCTGGGTGTGTAACTGGTGTAGTTGGCCACATCCGAGACGTCATCATCGTGCAGCATGAGGTCAGGCGTGGTGACCCATTTATGCACGGTGATGGCGTGGCCGGTGGGGATCCGGTACCAGCCGCTGCCGGGAGTGATCTCCAGACCGGTATCTTCATCTAACACGGTGTAGCGGGTGGTGATGAAGTCGGGCGTGTTGGGGAGTGTGACGCTGGATAACACCGATACCGGATAGCCCGCCAGCGATTCGTAGCGATGGGTTTCGCGCTGCTGAAAGTAACGCCGAGAGGGACAGGTGGTCGGCGTGCCGGTAATCAGGTCCTGATACATCCAGGTGAAGACGTTTCCTGCTCGAGGGTTGAACGATGATCTCAGGATATAGTCGTAGCCAAAGGTCAAAATGAACAATGGCGAATTATCGATGGTGGTGACCTTGAACTGCTGATCGAAGTCGGGGATGTCAGTCCAGTCGGAGGGGGCGGAAGCGTCCGGCAGGGTATCGCTGGCAATCGACTCCGGGCTTGCAGTGCTCGGAGCGGGAACCCGCTCCTTTTCCCAGTTGCTGCCGGTCCAGTTATAGACGCTGTCAGGGTATTCCCAGTGGTCACTGTTGACATCAAAATCGGGGCACTGGTCCGTCACGCGCATCAACCCCAGCCGCCACTCGGTGGTGGTCTTGAGCTGGACCCGATGTTCCCTCACCAGTTGGTCGACCGTCTGGGTGGTGGTGTGCACCGCAGTGTCGGCAACACTGATATAGAAGGCATGTCCTGTGGTATTGGTAAATTGGTAGGCGGTGCTGGCGAAGGGCATATTGTTGAGGTTGATGCGTTGGGCGAAGTCGGTGGTGGAGAATAGATCCGTGCCCAGATCGCTGATCATTGTGTTGTCCATGCTCGTTGCCGGCACATAGAAATCCGCACGAAAAGTGAAGTGGTGCCGTGTCTGGTTGCCGGCGAGATCGGTGACCTCAATCTCGATCCGGTGTTCGTCCAGGGCGCTGGCCTGATGCCAGTCTGCCGCCAGCGTTTCCGAGGCCAGCGGCACGAGGTATTCGCCATTCACCGGCGTCAGCGGGCGCCAGGGGTTTAGCACCCGATCGTTGCGTTGATACTGCACGCGCACACTGATGTCCTGCGGGTCGGTCGCGACCGTGGGCGTCATCTGGTCGCTCACGCCAAAACCAAAATAGGCTATGTCGTTGTTGTCCAGGTCCTGACGATTGATTAGCACGCCGCCCATTTCCAGCCGATCGGTCTCAAAGTACAGCGGGGCGTCAGCGTTGCTGTCTTGCAGGCTGAGTTCGGTGTAATTCCCGTCGCCATTGGAAAAACGGGCCTGACTGTGTGTGCCGCTGCTGTCGATCAGCGGCAGGGTCTGGTCCAGATACAACACGGTCTGTAGTGCATCGTTCTGATTGCCGGCCTGATCGATAACCCGGAGGGGGATGACATTTTCGCCCGGGTCGATGCCGATGTCCGCATACCAGGTACCATCGTCCAGCAGGGTAGCCGCTATCTCGCGGGCAAAAATCGCCTGCACCCCGGCGATATTATCACTGTAGGTGCCGCTTATCCGGCTAATGGGCTGATTGCTGGCCGCTGGTGAGCTGACATTCACCACCGGTGCGGTGTTGTCGAACTGCACCGCGAAGCTGGTCGTGGCGTTATTGCCCAGGGCGTCGATGGCGCTGAGGTTAATCTGATGTTCGCCATCGTTATAGTTTCTGGTGTCTATGCTGACGGGCACGCTGCACGGATTGGTAATCGGAATATCACGCTCCTCCTCGATCTGCGTGCCAGTGCGTATAGACATCCTGATCCGGTTGGTCACCAGCGCGGCGCCGACGTTAATCTGGAAGGCATAGTCACCACTGTGATAGTCGCCCGTGGGCCTGACGATGTTGAGGGTTGGCACCTGGTTATCAATGTCGAGGGGATCGGTTGCGCCGGTCAGCAGTGTGGTCTGCGCGGCGATCTGTTGTGCCGCGTTCAACAGCTCGGTGACGCTGACGGCGGTGCGGTTTTCCTCACAATTGGCGACGGCCAGCATGTGCAGGGAAAAGGCCAGTCGATAGGCATCTTCATTGAGTGGCACGATGCCAAACCCCAGCCGCTCCAGTGCGGTGCCCGCCTGGTTATAGCCGATGCCATTGAGCAGGCCATCGGCGTGGAGATCGTTATAGATAATCTGGCTCAGCGCGATGGAGTTATAGGTGGCGTGGGGTTGGCCTTCCTGATTTTCCCTGCTCGCCCACAGGCTCCAGTGCGACAGGCCGGCGAGATAGAAGCCGTACAGCAGATCATCGTCAGGCCCGGTGGCCGGGTTGTTGTTGCCAGTGTGGTCAGCGGAAATGTCGATCGGCCGGGTGAGTCCTGCATTAATCGCAAAGAAACGATTCACGGTTGCGCTGGCTTCGTCTATCGCCGTCTCGGCCGGCGTGCCCTGCTGGATGCGGTACTCCGCCAGGGCGGTCGCCATATGGGTGAGGGGGGTGACCATGAGGTCCTGCGCCTGGCCCGAGGTGTAGCGGCCGATGGCGCGTAGTCGCTGCCCATCCTGCAGGGAAACCGTGGCGCCGCTGGCCTCTTCGACATAGCTGCCGCCGCTGACTTCGATGAGAACAGGCTGGCTGCGGCCCTGGACGTCAACGCTGTAGGCGCCCGATGCATCGGTCGTGGTGCCGCCGAGCCTGCTGCCGCGCACACCATTGCTGAAGCCATAGACGCTGACCTGCGCCCCGCCGATCAGGCCGTTGACCGCGTAACCACTGATACTGCCATGGGGGCGCTCCGCCGGGAGTTCGGTGGAGTCGCCGGGGGCGCAGCCCGATAAGCATCCCGATAAGAGGAGTAGGGTGAATAACAGATACACATGCTTGTCGGTGGTCATCGTGTCATCCTTTGCACTCTGTCCCGTTTGCCATCCATGGACTGGTGTTTGACCTGAATCCGTGGCTTAACCACGGATTCAGGTCTGATTAATAACGATAGAGCAGGGTCATGGCGAACAGGGATTCGGTGATCTGGCCATCGATCGGCACAGAGTGCTCGAATTTCGCGCCTATCATCCAGTCGCGTGTCACGGCCCATTCGCTGCTCATATTGAGGATGCCCGCCAGTCCGGTCTCGTCCCGATCCGGGTAGGCCCGTATCAGGTAGCCCTCGTCATCCACGGTGTGGCGCGTGGAATATCTTGCGTGGGAAAGGTCGAACCCGGCGCCGATCCAGGCAGTTACCCCCGGTGCGACCGGCAGGCTTTTCTGCAGGGATAGGCGCATGCCATAACGCGCCACATCCTGACCAATTTTAGTCGGGCCTGCATCGAGTGTGGTCTGGTAATAGTAGAGTTCTGACCAATACCGTATCCCGTTGCTCCACAGGCGGGCGGTATAGATCAGCGTAAGGGGGTGCAGGGCCCAGCGCGTGTCCGTATCACCGGCCGGATCGTCGACGCTAATCAGGGCGGTGCCAATAGCATAGCCAAGCATGGAGGTGCGTTGCGGTTGCCCCAGTGCGGCGCCATAGCCCGAGCCGCTGACAAAGAGCATCACTACCCCAATGATCCGTTCGACGTTCTTCACCAAGCAATTCACCTCCATGGAGCCATGCCTGTGGTTGTGGAAATTGTCTGCTGAATTGTCAGCTGAATTGTCTGTCTCAATTAGACGTATAAATTTAGTGTTGAAATAGACGGTTTTGACCCTCGTCGAGAACAGCAGGCAAAAGCCAGCGCCGGTTTTTTCCCGGCCACTGGTATCAGTATAGATGATCAGAATGTTGGCGAGACCGCCGGGTTCGGGGCGCTTGGGTGGTGATTAGGGGGAGTCCGCGATGGCGGCAGGAAAATCGCGCTGGGGGAGGGTCGCTACACGAGGTGTCGGCGCCTGTGTCAGCAGGTTTCATTGCGGCAACGTCGGTTTGTGCAAGCCTCTGTCCGGGCAGTCTCCCCGTCGATGATTCAGCCGCTGCGGGTGATCAAGGTCTCGTCAAGACTGTCGAGCACTTGCTGGAGTTTGATCGGCTTGGTGATGTACTGGCGAAAGCCCGCATCCAGGGCCTGTTGCTCGTCTTCCGGCATCGCGTTGGCGCTGATGGCGAGCACAGGAATTCCCTGTGTGGCGTGATCCTGTTGCAAGATATGCAACATATCGTAGCCGCTCATTTCCGGCAGATTGATATCCAGCATGATCAGGTCCGGCCGCTGCTTTGCCGCCATGTCCAGACCCGCGCGGGCATCAGTCGCCTTTAGTAACCGGATGTTGGAACGGCGTTTGAGCAGCTGTTCCATGAGCCGCATATTCGCCGGATTGTCCTCCACATACAGGACGGTGTATTGCCCCTGGTCTGCGTTACCGGTGACAGCCGTTTGGGTATTTTCCGACTTTTCGCTACCCGCTGTGGTGGATGCGCTATAGCAGCCGGGCAGCTCGATCCAGAAGGTACTGCCTTCGCCGAGGGTGCTCTGCACGCCCACATGGCCCTTCATCAGCTCGATAATCTTTTTGGTATAGACCAGACCGATGCCCGTGCCTTCCGTTTCGGTATTTTCCGCGCCCAGTCGGTTGAAGGGCTGGAATAACTGCGTCTGTTTTTCGAGGCTGATACCCGCCCCCGTATCGCTGATGCTGATGCGCAGAAAGCCCTCATTCATGCTTTGGCAGTCCACGGTCACCTGGCCATTCTCGTGGTTGTATTTCACGGCATTGCTCAGCAGGTTGATCAGGGCTTGTTTGAGGCGGGTGCGATCCGTATGCACAACCGCGCCCAGTTGCTGCTGTTGTCGCAAGCCAATCTCTCTACCTTTATGGGTGGTGATAATGTCGATGTGGCGCTGTTCTGCCAGGGGGGCGATGAGGCCGATGCATTCCATCATCACATCGGCCAGCATGACGTCCTCGATCACAAGATCGAGGCGGCCGGCCTCCACACGGGACAGGTCCAGTACCTCGTTGATAAGATCCAGCAGATGATTGCCGGCGCTGAGGATTTCTCCGACATTGTCGTGCTGTATCTGGTTGAGCGGTTCCAGTCTCAGTAATTGGCCAAAACCGATAATCGCGTTCATGGGGGTGCGCAGTTCATGGCTCATGTTGGAAAGAAATTGTGATTTGGCCTGGTTGGCCTGTTCCGCCGCCTCCATGGTGGCGATCAACTCGCGCTCGGTCTGTTTGCGGATGCTGATGTCGTGAACAATGCACAGCAGGTCTCGATCACCCAGGTAGGAAAGCGACAACAGCTGAGGGAAATGACCGCCATCTTTTCGTAACCCGGTTGCCTCACCGCTCCATTGCTGCAAGCACTCCAGCTTTGGCATAACCTCTTCTTCGAAGCGCAGTAGTTCCTCGGCGCTGTAATGCGCGGTCCAGGGCCGGCCAATCAGTTCATCGGCCGTCTCATAACCATAAATATGAATCAGTGCAGGATTCAGGTAACGGTAGTTGCCACCGGGATCAAGGATTGCAATCCCTTCCAGTGAACTGTCCATGGCGGTTTTGTGTTTGAGCAGTTCCGCCTCCACCTGTTTGCGCTGGCTGATGTCCTGCACCACTCCCAGCATGCGCAGCGGTGTGCCATGCTCGTTTCGCACCACGTTGCCACGTTCCACCACCCAGCGCACCGTGCCATCCAGCCAGCGTACGCGGTGTTCGATGTTGTATTCGGCACCCTGTTCCACGCAGCGGTTGATGGCATCGATGACCCGCTGGCGATCTTCGGGATGGATGGCATCGAGGAAGTGATCATAGCTTGTCGCGGGGAGGGGCTGGTGATAGCCGAACAGGGGGCCGATGCGCTCCGACCAGTACAGGTCACCCGTCTGGATGTTCCAGTCCCAGGTGCCAATGTTGGCAAACACCTGACTGCGGTGCAGGCGGTCTTCACTGGCCTGCAGGGCGGTAATGTCCGTGCGTACCGATATGTACTGGTACGGCAGTCCATCCTTGTCGAGAAAGGGCACGATGGTGGAGTCCACCCAGTAGTCGCTGCCGTCCTTGCGGCGGTTACAGATGGTGCCCTGCCAGGTCTTGCCCTGGGTGAGGGTGACCCACATGTCAGTATAGAATCCGTCGGGGTGTTGACCGGACTTGAGCAGTCGGTGGTTGTTGCCCAGCAGCTCATCACGGCGGTAGCCACTGATCTGGCAAAAGGTGTCATTGACGTAGGTGATAGTGCCGTTAACGTCCGTCGCGCTGACGATGGCGTGATTATCCAGTGCGAAGCGGCGTAGCTCGCTGTTGTGCAGGGCGTCCCGCAGGCCCTGGTTGATGCGCTTGGTCTCACGCGCACTTTTGATCCGTTCCTTGACCCGCAAAACCAGGCGCTGCGGATCGATCTGCTTGCTGATAAATTCATCGCCCGCCAGCTCCATGGCCGACTCCTGCTGCTCCGGGGCGTCGAGCATCGAGAGATAGAGGATGGGCAGCTGGGCGAAACTGTCGTCCTGCCGAATGACCATGGCCAGTTCCGCACCGGAGATGCCCGGCATGTTGACGTCCAGCAGTAGCAGGTCGGGCACGAAGGCGGCCAGCGCCTCCAGCCCCTGATGCGGGTCACTGACGGTCTCCACGGTGATGCCGGCACGCCGCAAGGGGGCGGCAAACAGGGCCAGCAGGTTTTCATCATCATCGATCAGCATCACCCGGTAGGGGCCGTGCGCCGCCGTGGAACACAGGCTGTGCAGGGTGCGACTCAGCTTGCCCAGATCGAGGGGTTTGGAAAAATATCGCGCGCTGCCTGCGCGGGCGGCGGCCAGACGATGCTCGATGCCGGTGGCGGTCGAGAGGCAGATAATGGAGGGGCAGGGCTGCAGGCTCTGTCTGAGGTGGGTGATGGCCTCAAGGTTCGAGTCACCGGTGAGCGGATTATCCATGTCCACCAGAATGGCCGCGGGCGCGCCATTTCGGCTGTGCGTCTCGATGGCGCTGAGGTCGCTGAAAAGGGTGATCTGAAAATTTTCTGCCCCCAGCGGAATCGCCAGGGTGTCGCCCAGCGACTCGTCGCAGCCCAGCACGTAGACCCGGTTGTTGATCGGTGCGGGGCCTGCCGGAAAATCCCCCAGATTCGTCTCGATAACACCCTTCATGCCGGTTTCCTGTGTCCTGGCAGGCCCCTGTCTCGATCCATGTGATACTCCCTGTCATTAATCACTCACGTGACATGATGCTCCCCGCATATCTGGCCGGCCGTCGGTTTATGTCTCTCCAAGAGACTTGCCGCATAGCTAGGGGATTTCACTAGACGCACCCCTCATTATCGGCAGTTGGGTGGCAAACATGACCCCAAGACAACTGTAAATTTGCGATACAAAACCTATATTTTATCCGCGGCAGATTTGGTCGCCGGGAAAACCGGCTGATGCCAGCGGATTTCCGCCGCACAGGATATATCAACAATAACAATATGGATATTAATTTAAAACCCATCGTCGGGCTTCTGCCGGAACCGGGTCTGTATCTTATTCACGATGATCCATCGGCGCGATGGTGTGAGAGGGGGGCGGTGGTGGAGAACATATTTCCCCCTCTGTATCGATGCCGGGTTTGCGATTGCGGCCCGTGGGATTGGGGTGATCTTTTTGGTATTTAAGGGCCGCCTGTTTATACCCACATTAAGACACGAACCGAACTCACCAACAGGACGGTGTTCTATCTCATTAAATAATTCTCTATACCTCTAAGCTATCCTAATAGATTGCGCCGTGGTGTCACGATAGGCACAATCGATGCGTTTTAAGTAAAAAATATAAAGCAGTACTCACACTAAATAGCGCCTTGGCGCACGGGAGAGGAAAGATTCTATGAAAATTATTTTGTTAGGTGCCCCAGGTGCAGGAAAGGGAACGGTTGCAAAGATGCTCACGGCGCTGGACGGCTCGGTGCAGATTTCCACCGGTGACATTTTGCGCGGCGCGGTACAGGCCGGCACCGAACTGGGCCAAAAGGCCAATGCCTTCATGAAGGCGGGAGATCTGGTGCCCGACGAATTGATCATGGGCATTATGCGCGATCGCCTTCAGGAGCCCGATTGTCAAAAGGGCTTTTTGCTGGATGGTTTTCCGCGCACCATTCCCCAGGCCGAGGCGTTGAAAACCCTGCTCACCGAGATCGGCGTCAGCCTGGATATGGCGGTCAATCTGCAAGTGCCTCGCGACGTGATCCTTGATCGACTGACCACACGTCGCACCTGTGAAAATCCGGCCTGTCAGGCGATCTACAATGTCAAAAGTCAGCCACCCAAGGTGGAGGGGATTTGTGACAAGTGTGGCAGCAAGGTCGTGCAGCGCGAAGATGAGACGGAAGAGGCGATCAGCCATCGTCTGGCAACCTATAATGAAAAGACCGCGCCATTGACCGATTTTTATGAGAAAGAAGGGCTGTTGGTGAATGTGGATGCGGTGTCGAGTGATGCGGTCGTTGCCGCGATTCAGAGCAAGCTCAAGGCCGGTTAAACCGGCCGCTGTCAAAGGAGACTGACATGAAGATGATGAGGATTATTACGATTATGGGACTCGCCGCCAGCCTTTTACTGGGTGGCTGGTGCTTTGCGGCGGAAGGTCACGGCAAATCCGCCATCGCCCAGATGGCGGAGATCATGCATCGTCTAAAACACTATCCCAGCCCGCAGGGTAAACAGGAGTTGCAGACGATTATCAGCGCGTCGAGCACCACGGAAAACGAACGCGTGATCGCAAGGGCGATGATGAACCTTGAGCATCAGGCCTCGCCGCAGGATATCCCCTTGCTGAAAAAACTGATCGACAGCAAGGCGTCGACACCGCAGGAACGCGAGATCGCCGCGATTATCGTCAACCTCGATCACCGTCCTACCGAGCAGGACAAAGAGAAGCTGAAGACAATGATGCAGTAGGCGATGCGAAAGTACGGCAGACAAAGGCATTAGTGACTTTGGCCGGCATCACTCGGACCGGCTCGGTTGAGGCCGGTGCTGTGCTGTTGCAGATAATCAATGATGGTAAGCAGGGTGTCCTGTTCCGGCGTCGGTATATTTGCCGCCAGCATGTTTGACTTCATTCGCAGTACGACGCGGGGCCACTCGGTTTTGGTATGTGATTCCGGTGCCGGCGCCGCATGGCATTGGGAGCAGGTCGACACAAATGCCTGGCCCGATGCCGTACTGAGATCGGTGTATTGCAGGGGGTCCAGGGAACGCTGCCCGTTCGTCACCAGATAGTCACCCAGAATCAGCCAGTCCCTTTCGGGCGGCTGAATAATGCGGCCCAACATCCCCTTTTTCGACGCCAGTAGATGTGACTGCATTCTGGTCAGAATGGCCGGCCACTCCGCAGCGCTATGCATTGCCGGCGTCGGCAGTTCATGACATTGGGCACAGTACAGGGTCAATACGGTGGCGCCGCGACTATCGGGCTCCGGCAAATCATCCGGGTTCATTCCGGTTGGAATAATCCCTTTTGGCACGGCAGCCTCGTCTGCCCTGTTTTCGGCAAACCTGTTCTCTTCCACGACCGGCGCGGGTTTCGCCAGTGGTGAATTTTTCCGGTAATCCAGTTCAAGGTAGACAGTGAATCCCGCGATCGCGAGGAAGGCGATGATCACTAGACGTAGCGCGAATTTTTCACCGGATTTCATACACGATCCTCATCGGAAAGACTGCGGGTTAACGTATACCGAGCGGGTCGTTGGGGTCGACACCGTCCATGAAGTGTTTCTTGCGGTCATTGTTGGTGGTTTGATAAACGCGACCGATCCAGTTGTTGATAACCGCCTCGCCGGAGTCGTGCCAGGTGTTATGCAATAGGCCACGGATCAGCTTCTCCGGGAACTCCGGCAGGCTGAGCTGCTTGGCGATTGCCGTCAGGACTTTCTGCCGGTACTCATTGAGGATGGCCTGTACCTGCAGCGAAAAATAATTGTCGGGAAAAGGCGGGTAATCATCCCGCTGCTGGCCGATAAAACGCAGTACCTCGCGTTTATATTCCTTCAACAGACTATTGATGTCGTATTCCGGATGGCCCTGAAAAAAGACAATCCGGAAAAGGTCTTCACTTACCGCCAGGTGCACGCCGATCTCCTTGCTCTCGACCAGCACGCGCAAGCCTGACTCATCAAACTGGCGGCGTGAGATTTCATTAAAGCGTGAATGGGGGACATCGAACCGGGTATTGATCCCATTGACCAGCGGATGATGGCGGTCCACAACCACATGGGAAAACACCCCCCAGCACTTATGCGCCAGTCGCGTGCGTTTTTGCCGGTAGCGGAATTCCATGACCGCATGCGTCGCCAGACACGAACATAAAATGGATGCGACGTTGTTATAGCCCCATTCAATGACCTCAATCAGTGGCTGCCAGAAATCCTCATCGGCCAGATTGGGGTGGGTGACATTGGCGCCGGTAATAATCAGCGCATCAAGACCCTCCTGCCGAATCGACTCGAAGGTTTCATAATGTCTGTTGATGTGTTCGATCGCCTTTTCGCCCCGCACCAGTTGCGGCAGACTAAAGGGGTGCATATGAAACTGTGCAATCTGGTTGCTTTCATTCACCAGGCGATAAAACTGACGCTCGGTTGCCTCAAGCGCGGCATCGGGCATCATATTTAACAGGCCAATATGAATTTCCCGGATATCCTGCTTCTGGGCACGGGCTGAGTCCAGCACCGTTTCGCCTTCGGCGCGAAGGCGATCAAAGGTGGGCAATGATGAGTTGGCGACTAATGGCATAGTGTGGTTATGGAACCCTGTTGTGCTTTGGTTGGTACTGACATGGTTGGTAATGCCATGCCTGCTATCAACGTGGTTTGTACTGGCGCTGGCACCAGCGCCAGTACAAGTAGTCGGTGTTATGTCTTCCGCTCGATGGCCTTGGCCACCAGCTGTACAAAGTCTTCCTCTGTCGTGACCCCGGCCAGTTCTTCCGTGGTGATGGTGTAACCGTACTGGTCCGCAATCGCCTGGTAGCGGGGAATCCTGGAGTGGAACAGCCGCGGAAAGACCCAGCGTACAAAATCATCCGGATTGATCAGGGAAACATACTCCAGCCTGTTTTCGTGCAGGTAAATCTCCAGCATTTCGTCCAGAAAGGACTCGCGGTAATACAATGGCTTCGGCGCCTTCTCTGCCCGCTGAATTAGCTTTTCTTCATCCTGTTTGCTGGCCTGGATGTAGAGGATCACCGTATGCCGCGCCAGTTTTTTCATTACAGTGGGGTCATCAAGTTCACAGGCGCTGCCGCCGGCATCATTGATAAAGTGTTTGTAACCATAAATTGCCTGCGCCTTATGGATGAAATCCGGGACATCGTTCATGGCAGCGATTTCTGCGGCGTGGTGCAGCGTCTGGCGGCGTTTGAATTCGCGCAAATCCAGCCCGTCCTGACTGGGGTCGCCCAGTTTTCCCATGAACGTCGCCACGGGTTTGAGGTGATCGACGGTGATGTTGTTGCAGATATAAATGGAATCCGAACGCAGCAGGTCACGCAAAAAGGGCACCTGCATGGCCTGCATCTTGATGTTATCCAGAATGGGCTCATCCAGATAACGGGTGCCGATACGGTAATCACCCGAATAATGGAACCAGCCCTGTCCGCGGAGAATAGAGGCGAGACGTGTCTTTCCCACCCCCGACATTCCCAGCAAGGTAACGCGTTTGTTCTCTGAATCAAGAAATTCTTGTGGGCTGAGTTCCACGTTAGGTGACTCCCTGGTGATAAGCTATTTCTTCAAATGGTTCTGAATGACATCAGCAAGGCAGTCGATGCCACATGCTGCTATTGTCGCCGTCTGGCACGCCGGCTGTAAAGCCTAGTCCTTTATGTGTTTATGCAGCGTTTTATTGATTACCCGCGAGGCCGCCACATTGCCAAAGGTAGCCGTAACCGCCGTTGCCGAGCCGTATCCCATCGAGCAATCCAGGGAGATGCCGTGGATCCCCGGCTTCTGGTGGCTGACCGAACCATCCGCCTTTGGATAGACGGGTTGCTGGCTGGAAAACACGCACTCCACCCTGAAACCGCGTTTGGCATTGCGTGGAAAGTTGTGTTCATTGCGCAACTGCGAACGCACCTTTGCCGCCAGGGGATCATTATAGGTGCGCGACAGGTCACTGACCTTTACCGCCAGGGGATCGGTCAGGCCGCCGGCGCCGCCGGTGGTGACAATGGGTATTTTGTTGCGCCGGCAGTGGTAAATCATGGCTGACTTGAATTTGATGCTGTCGATGGCGTCGATCACATAGTCATATCCCTGAGCCAGCGAAATCAGTTCATCCAGATTTTCTACGGTCAGAAAATCATCAATGATTCGGCACTCACAATAGGGATTGATCCCGGCCACACGCTGCTGCAAGACCGTGGATTTTTTTTCGCCATCGGTCGTGTCTAGAGCCGCCAGTTGGCGGTTGATATTGCTTTTGGACACCGTGTCGTAATCTATGAGTGTCAGCCGGCCAACGCCGGTACGCGCCAGCGTTTCGACCGCCCAGGAACCGACGCCGCCGAGGCCGACGATACACACGTGCAGGTTGCGAATGATCGAGGTCGCCTTAACGCCATAGAGCCGCTGAATGCCGCCGAAACGTGCCGCAAAATCTTTATCTGCTGACATAAAAATGAACTCTCATACTGTTGTCCGGGATCATTCGCTCGTTATTGTGCAAAACCAAATACCGCCTCTGCATTGGCCGTGGTCTGTGCGGCCAGGACCTGAATGTCTTCACCCCGGGCGTCCGCCAGTGCCTGCAGGCATTCGGGCAGGTACTCCGGGCTGTTACGCTCACCATGATGGCTGGCGACGGTCATGTCGGGTGCATCCGTTTCCAGCACAATGGCCTCGATGGGTAACTGCCTGGCGAGGCGCTGCAGTTTGTGTGAGCGTTCATAGGTGAGCATACCACCGAAGCCGAGCTTGAAACCCAACTCGATATAGCGATCAGCCTGTTGCAGGCTGCCGTTAAACGCATGACAGATGCCGCCTTTGACGCGGGCCTTTTTCAGGCTCGCGAGCACCGCATCATGCGATTTCCGCACGTGCAGCACTACCGGTAGCGAGGCATCGGCGGCAATGGCCAGCTGGTCATCAAACAGGGCTTGCTGGAGGCCGTGATCCAGCCCATCCACCGCATAATCCAGGCCGATTTCACCCACGGCGATGGGCCGATGGTGTTCTATCCGTTGCGCCAGTGCAGCAATGTCACCGGCAGTATGTCGCGCCAGGAACACCGGGTGCAGGCCGAAACATGCGTGCAGCATGGGGTTTGCATCGCACAGCTGTTGCAGCCTTTCCCAGTTTTGCGCCACCACCCCGGGGACGACAATGTGTGAGATGCCCAGTTGCCGGCAGTGCCTGAGCACCGCTGCACGATCCTCATCAAAGGCGGGCAGGTCGATATGGCAATGGGTATCTATCAGATTCATCGGTGCATTTTAGCCTGATTGCGACCCTGACAGCATCGGCACCCTGGCGGATGGGGCCACATTTTGCAGTTTTTGCCTTTCTCGTTACAATCAGGCGCTCAACTCTGGGGGGGAGGACGTCTGATGGTGTTTCGTTTGATGACAGCGGTAGTGTGTGCAATGGTCCTGGCGGTGGTGAGTCAGGCGCAGGCGGAGGAGGCCGATCCGCTGGAAAGGGGGCTCAGTGCCTATCACGCCGGTGATTTCAAGACCGCCTATAACCTGACCATACCCCTGGCGGAGCAGGGCAATCCTGATGCCAGTAACCTGATGGGCATGATGTACGAACTCGGCAAGGGTGTGCCCAAGAACCTGGGAAAATCCGTTGCCTATTACCGTCAGGCAGCGGAGCAGGGTAATCCCTACGCACAATATAATCTGGCGGTATCCTTTGATGCCGGCACCGGGGTGCCGCAGAATTATCGCGAGGCCGTGCGGTGGTTTCGGCGGGCGGCGGAGCAGGGGGTGAGTTCCGCGCAATATGATCTGGCGGTGATGATCGAGCAGGGGCGGGGAATAAAGAAGGACTACGCCAAGGCGGTGGACTGGTATCAGAAGGCCGCCGCACAGGGGCACGTGCAGGCACAAAACAATCTGGGCTGGCTGTACGAAACCGGCAAGGGCGTGCAGCGGGATCTGGTTGCGGCCTATGCCTGGTTTGACGCGGCCGCCGCGCAGGGTTTCGCTGTGGCCTCACAAAAGCGCGATGTCATTAAAACGGCCCTGTCACCCCGTGAGCTTCGTCAGGCGCAGGAACGGGCGCTGAAAATCCGCCAGGCTACAACCCTGGCGGCCCAGTAAAACGACACGGTGATGAAACGATAAATCGACACGCTGGACGGCTTCGATCTCAGGGGTCTGCCGACGGGTAATTACACTAACGGCACTTCTACTGCAGGATCCCCGGCGCACACCGCGGCCGGGGAACCCCGTCATACCGGCTGACGGCTACTCAGCCCCTGCCGCCTTGCCTTCACCGACCTTCTCATCGGCGAAGCGCCAGATATCCACATCGCGTCCCTGTTCCCTGAAATGGTCGGCATAGTCGGCCAGGTAACGCTGGAAACTCGGCTGTTTTTTGTAGGACTCACTGAGCACGTAATGAAAGATGCCCTGGGTGTGGAACACCTTGAAAAAGGCCTCGGAGCGAATCACCTCTTTGCCTTCACTGTTGAACACCACGATAGAGGGCGCGAATTTAATATCCAGCTTGCCGGCCCACTCGCGGGCGGTCATCTTCTCGCCCTCGGGGGTGACTATCGGTGTGGTGGACCACATGTCCAGCTGTGTGTTGTCGAACTGTTTGATGACACTCCGCAACTCCGGATCCGGCAGAATCTTGGTGTGTAGGCGATCGCAGTTCGGGCAGTCTTTCTGCTCGAAAAACACGGCGAACGGGCGACCGTTCTTATTCACCTTGGCCGAATAGTCAAAGCTGTCCGGGCTGAAAAAGCCTTCGCTGTGCAGCGTCTTGCTACTCTGGGTGGCCGGCAGATTCGTCTTGATAAATTCCCGGTAACTGAGCTGCGTGTCGTTGTGTTTTGCCGCGTAATCCAGATCCAGGCTGAAGCGTTGCGGGGCATGGTAGCCATTGATCCGCAGGGCGACCTTGCCCTGCTCATCAAAGAACAGCACAGTCGGCGTGAATTGCACCTTTAGGGCCTCGGCCAGGGTCTTTTCCGTATGCTGTGTACCGTCGACATGGGTCACCGGGCGGTCGCCCCACATGTTGATGGCGAGGATATCGAAGTTCTGTTGCGCCTTTTCGGCGATCTCCTTCTGGGCGAAATTTCGCTCCACCAGGGCGTTGCAATAGGGGCAGCCATCCTGGTGGAAAAACACCACCAGCCGCTTGCCGGCCGCCGTGGCCTCGCGGACATCCTCCTGCAGATCGAGAAAGCTGTCTTTAAACCAGCTCGGGTATTCGGTATTCATTCCACCAAAAAACTTTCCCTCGGGCTTGGTCGCGGCCTGGGCGGCAAAGCCGACAGCCAGCAGGAAGACAAAGGTGGTCGCAAGCAGGCGGGAGCAGGGTGTGAGGCGTCGCATATTATTTTTCCTTTTTCACGGGTTCACGGGTTTCACAGGTTCACGCTTGCACGGGGCGCGTCATAGTAAGACCGAGTCTTACGGATTAAATTCAATGAACTGGCGAGTATAACAAGTTGGTCATTTTCCTCTATGCTCGCGCAATGACTGGCTTGGTCGATACGATCCGGACACATTATTACTGCGATAATATTGGTCGTAATATAAAAATAAGCTATGTATATGCGATATATTACGCACTTTCAGCCTTGCACCCTGCGGCGGTCTCAACTACTATTATTTCCGCAATCAAGAGGCGATTCGGTAGATTATGACTAAATATATCGCATTTAAAACAGATCCAGAGATCGCCGGTGAGATGGCCGCCCGCTTCGCGCGGGAGCGCGTCCGGCAAAACATCACCCAGCAAACACTGGCCGAGCTGTCCGGTGTGACCTATTCCACCATCCGGCACTTCGAGCGCACCGGCAAAATCGGCCTGACCCGGTTTATTGCCCTGTTGCGCGCGCTGAAAAAACTGGATGAACTGGAGCCGCTCCTGACGCCGCTGCCCGTGTCCCCGATGGAGAGGCTGAAAGGCACGGCCTCCCAGCCCCGTAAGCGCGCCCGTCGCGTTGAGCCGCATGTCGATTGATCTGGTTTGCGAGGTCCGGCTGTGGGGCCAACGGGTCGGCGCACTGATCGAGGAGCAGGGCCAGGTCATCTTTGAATATGACGCGGCGTTTCTCGGCTCCGGGCTGGAGATCTCCCCCTTCGAACTCCCGCTGCGCCCGGGTGTGTTTACCCGCAACGACCGCAGCGAGGCCTTTCAGGGCTTGCAGGGAATCTTTGCGGATTCCCTCCCCGACAAGTTCGGCAACGCAATTATCGAGCGCTATTTCCGGACCACGGCGGACACCGCCCGCCACCGACTTTCGGTACTGCAAAAGCTGCTGTATATCGGCTCCCGCAGCATGGGGGCCCTGGAATATCTGCCGCCGATAGGTGACATCCGGCCGCGCACCCGCGAGTCGCTGGAAATCGCCCGCCTGGTGCAGGAGGCGCGACAGGTGATCGAGGGCGAACTGGAGGTGGCCTCTGCCGAGATCATGCAGGTGGGCGTGTCGGCTGGTGGCCAGTATCCGAAGGCGGTGATCGCCTGGAATCCGCAGACCAATCATGTGGTGTCCGGCCTGCGCGACTGTCCACAGGGCTACCGTCAGTGGATTATCAAATTTGACGGCACCCAGGGCGAGCCGCAGCCCTTCGGTAAACTGGAATACGCCTACGCGCAGATGGCGAGGGACGCGGGCATTCGCATGGCCGAGACCCACCTGCTGGCCGAAAACGGGCGTCATCATTTCATGGTTAGGCGGTTTGATCGCACGGATACCGGCCAGCGCCTGCACATGGCATCCCTGTGCGGGCTGCTGCAAAAGGACTTCAACATTCCGCGACTGCTGGATTACGAGGACTACCTGCGCGTCACCCAGGCCCTGGCGGCCCCCAGCGCCGATCGGGAACAGGCCTTCCGGCGCATGGTGTTCAACGTTATCGCCAGGAATCAGGACGACCACACCAAGAATTTTTCCTTCCTGATGGATACCCGAGGGCGCTGGCAGCTGTCGCCGGCTTATGATCTCACCTTCGCCTGCGGACAGCGGTTTACCGCATCGCATCAGATGACCGTCAATGGCAAGGACCGGGATATCCGCCGCGAGGATCTGGCCGCATTGGGCGAGAAATTCGCTATCCCCGATTACCCAGGCGTTATCGATCAGGTCATCGAGGTGGTGCGGGCGTGGCCGGATTACGCCGCCCAGGCCAGCATGCCGACCGCCTTCAGCCGAGAGATCGGCGAGCTGCACCAGACGAGTCTGTAGACGCCAGCGCCATTGTTGCGCGCTTAAGTGCGCGCTTAGGTGCGCGCTTAGGTGCGCGTCGGCGTGCATTGAGCTGGGTCATCAGCCGGCTGCGTATCACCGCCAGTCCGGGTGAGGGCAGCTGGCCGTAACACGCCTGCGAGAGCTGTTGCAGTACGTCACGAAACTCATCATCCCGTTGATAACGCAGACCCCAATACCGCGACCAGGCCGTGAGCGTGAGATTACCGGGCCAGCCCTCGGCGCGAGCAAAAAGTCTCAATGCCTGGTGCAGGGCAGTAAAGTCCTCGGCCCGGCCAATCTCCCGCAGGGCCTGCCGACGCAGCCGGCGGGCCCTGTGCACCGCCAACAAGTGCTTATAAAAATAGCGGCCGGCCGCGATGAGCAGCAGACCGATCAGGAGGGCGATGGCAATGCGTCCCGCCAGACCGATGACGAGGGTTGTTGGCGGGCGGTGGCTGGCGCTGACGATCTTGCCGCTGGCGGGATCGAAATACTGCCAGCCCAGGGTTGGCAGTGTCAGTCGGCCACTACTCAGCGGTTTGAAGGGGATATGATATTGCACCTGACTGTGGAGCACCCCCTGGCTGATGCGCACCTCTGGTTGCGCGGTGTGGGAAAAGAACTGGATATCGGTGCGGGTGTTTAGCTGGCGCAGAATTGGCGGCAGCCAGCTCGGTGACACTCCAGATGCGGTTAGGCCGACATCCCAGTAGGACAGCTCAGCGGGGGAGAGTGGCGCTTCTGTGTGCAGCGTGCTGGAGACCTCGACCCGGCCAACCGGCATGGTCGGTGGGATGTAGGCCGGCAGGGCCTTTACCTCCAGCCTTTGCCGGGGGCTGAAATAGGTGCGCAGTGTCCGGCCGGACAGACGATATTCAATCGGCGGCAGTTCGATGGTGTGTTCACCGGCGAGCAGGGGGAACACGATCCAGCCAATGCGTAACAGTGAATAGTCAACCCCGTCTCGTACCAGCTTTTCGCTGCTGGCGGGCACCGCAAACACCTCGAAACCCGGCAGCTCAAACTGCCCGGCGCGCAGCGAGGCGAAGCGGTCCGTGCTGGTGATGCTGACCTCGATGTGCACCTGCTGGCGCTCCCACGGCTGGGTCGATGAAAGCCGCAGCTCACGACGGATCGGGGTATTACCTGCGCGCGATATCGTGACGCCCGGTGTCACGCGAATGGTTTGCGCCTCGCTGGTGGCGCCGGCAAATTGCAATGCCGGAAGGCGGAGTTCGCCGCTGTGCCGGGGATACAGCTTCAACAACATCCGTTGTATGGACTGCCCGGGCCAGCGACTGTCCTCCAGCGCTGCGCTGGTCTCGACGATATCGATAGCAAAGTGCTCCTGTAACGGCGCGTGGTTTTTCAGCTCAAGTTTGCCCAGCTTCTCCTGTAGCTGGACGCCATAGAGCCGGGCGTTGATATGATGTCCCAGCTCAAGTTCGGATTTGTCCAGTTCCAGAATCAGTTGCGGCCGGTCGGCGGCCGTCGCGGACTGAACCAATAAAAGCAGGAACAACGGCCATAGCAACAGCAGGATATAAGCCGTCGCGCTGTTTGCCGCGAAGAGACAGCGGGCTGAACTGGAGAGAAGCATGGGAGAACACCGGCTTACCATGGAGAGACACCGGGTATATCGCGTGGCTCGGCCAGTGGGGCAGGGAAGCCCTCTTCCATCTCAAATAACCGCTGCCACATTTCTGTCTGTGGATCGTCCAGCCGCGACATCAACAGCCGCGCACTGATGACGGACAGACGGCTGCGGGTGAGTGCCTCGCGCTCGGCGGACGCCGCCGGCGCAGCCGCCAGGCGTATGTGTTGCAGGCCCCGATCGATCAGCATCGCCAGGCCGGCGTCGGACAGATTCGCCGGTTCGGGCAGGGGAAGATCGTCCGCTTGCAAGTCCTCATCCTGATCAAGGGCGAGCCCGCCCCCTTGATTGTTTTCCATCGTCTCGTCAGACGGGGCGAGCTGAGGACCTGCGCCGCTGCGGGAAAACCGATTGGCATTGTTGAGTTGTGCCTCCACCGCCTGTTGCAGGGCGTGGCTCAGTGTCAGATTGTGCCGCACCTTGTCCAGCGCGGGGTTATAGCGCAGGGCGTCACTATAAATAGACGTCGCCTGGTCATAGTCACCCGCCTGGAACTGGGCATTGCCCAGATTAAATAGGGCCGTGGCACGCTCGCGGTCCTCGTCGGCCGCCAGCACCGCCAGGGAAAATTGACGGATGGCCGCCTTGTAATCTTTCAGCCGGTAGTAACAGACGCCTTCCCCCAACCGCGCGGCATAACCTGGAATAGCCTTGTACAGCAGGGCGGCCGATGCATAGTCGCCGTTGCGATAGGTCTGAAAGGCCTGAGACCGGTCTAACTCGCGCGCGATATCGAGACGGCCTGCCGCGTCGGTGGGCGCGGCCGCTGCTGCCGTGTGCTGCCCGAACAGGCCAACAGCGATTATCACCATGGCGACAGAGAGCAGTGAAGTGGTGACGGTCTGTTGCGGCCGCCGCCTCACAACAGGGCCGAAGGGCACCAGCGCCAGCCACAGCAACAGCAGCGCGGCGGATAGCGGCCAGACGAAGAGTTCATCCCAGACGATCTCGGCGTCCGCCTTTTGTTGCGCCTTGCGGGCCAGTGTCGCAATGCCCTGGTCATAGAGTTTCTGCCAGTCAGCATCGTCGTCGGTCGCCAGGCTGTAGCGAGAGCCATCGTTCAGCAGGTGCTGAAAGTGTTCCTCATTCAGGCGCGAGATCACCGACCGACCCTCGTGTTGCAACCAGCCCCCGCCGGCAAGGGCAATCGACTCGCCTTCGGGGCTGGCCAGGCCCAGGCCATAGACCGGAATAGCGGACGACTCGACAGCGGCGGGCAGCTTCGCGGTATCCAGCTCCGGAAAATCGCCGTCGCTGATGAGGACGATGGCCGACGGCGTGGCGTTGTGGTCCAGCTCACGCTGTGCCATCGCCAGTGCGGCGATCGGCTCACTGCCATGGGTGGGCAGCTGTAGGCTATCCAGCGACTGAAGATAGTGACGTAGCGCCGCAGGGTCCGAGCTTAAGGGCACAAAAAGATGAGGCCGCGCCGCGAACACAATGATGCCAATGCGGGTGCCGGTGGCGCGCTGCAACAGCTCTTCGATTTCGATCGTCGCCCGACGCAGACGGCTCGGCGCGATGTCCATGGCCTGCATGGAACGCGACACGTCGACCACCAGCATGATGTCGATATCGCTGCGGGGTGCGTGGCCGGTGGAGTCGATCGCCAGCCGTGGTCCGGCGAGGGCGATGGCGATCAGTAGCCAGGCGAGGCCATAGGCGGTGTTCTTTGACAACAGCGCCGCCAAAAAACCGCGCCGCGGCCGGTAGCTGACCCAGGGTTGTAAATGTTCCGCAGCGTAGGCATGGCTGTCGCGTAACCGTTGGCCCGCCAATACGGCCACTATGGGCAGTAACGCCAGCAATCCCCATAACGGTTCGCGCCAGGCAAGGCTGGCAAACAACAGGTCCAGGCCGGAGGTATTCATGGGCGGGTGTCTCCCGTCGCATCGCCCGTGCCTGGGCGCAGGGCCAGCAACAGGGCCTTGAGGTGGGCGGAAAACAGCAGCCCGCAAAGCAGTCCAACGCTAACCAGAAGTGGCCAGTGGTACAGCGGGGCCCGGTAATAACGCGGGGCGACCTCCCGTAGATTGGCCTCGCTATTGGCGATGTCATTGACCGCGTTCTCCAGCGCCTGGGCATCGCCGGCCTGATAGCTGCGCGCCCCAGTGCGGGTGGAAATGGCATCCAGCAGGCCGCGATCCACCGGCTCATAAATCAGCCCGGTGGTGCGTTGCTCCTCCGCCTCGGCCGTGCTGGCGCCGATGGCAATGGTGTACAGCGGCAGCCCGGCCTCGTCGGCCAACGCGGCCGCGGTGTGTGGGTCGATGCTGCCGGTGGGACGGTCGGCATCGGTGAGCATCACCAGCACCCGGTGGCGATGACCGCTCGCCTGTTGTTGGGTCTGTTTGACGGCGAGGGCAATTGCCTCGCCCATGTTATTGAAGCGCCCCACCATGGTGGCCTGCAGGCGCGACAGCATACGCCGCAATAGCGACTGGTCACGGGTGAGCGGCACGAAGGTATAGGCCGCATCGGCAAAGATGATGATGCCAATGCGTTCGCCGGGCAGTTGCTGGATGAAGCGATCCAGCACGCCCTTCAGCAGGGTCATGCGATCAATGCGCTGACCATCGAGCACATAATCTTTCAGGGTCATGGAGATGGAGGTGTCGACGATAAACACGATGTCGCGCTCCTGCGGCGGATCCGGCAGCCGGCTGCCGATGCGCACCGGCTCCGCGAGGCTGATGACCAGACCGAGGATGATGCCGCTGTAGATCAGTACCTCTGTCAGCGGTGTCCTGTGGCTGGCAGGGCCGTGGGGCAGCAGCGCAATCAGCGGATGGATCACCCGCTGCCGCGCAACGGACTGCCCCGTGGCCAGGCTGGCGGAGGATTGCAGGCGGCCGAACCGGCGCCAGAGCAGCGTGGCCAGCAATAACACCGGCAGCAGCCAGAGCCACTCGGGATGGCTGAGGGCGAGTGTTCCGGGAAGTGTTCCAGAAATCGTTCCGGGAATGGTTCCAGACAGGGTTCCAGCAATGGCCCCGGTGATGCTGTCCTGCACTGCGGCGAGGTTAATGGCGTCGGTCATGTTGTCTGTTCGGCCAGGCCCGTAGCCAGAAATAGGCATCATCCAATAGCTGGGACATCTGCTCGGCCGCGGGCTGCTGTTGCGGGGCGGCGTAGCAGCTGACCGACAGCTGCTCGGTAAAGTGTTGCCAGCGCGGTGCATGGACCTTTAGTGCCGGTGGGAGAATAGTGCGTGTTAAGGGCTGGTGTAGGTCAAAGGTGTCGCGCAGTACCCGGGACAGCTCACAGGCGGCCTCCCGCTGACTGATGCTCCGGCGGCGGAACTGCTTTTGCAGCCTGTGAAGGCTACGCCGGGCCCGGCCTTTCACCGAGCCATAGCGGGTCCACAGCGTGAAGGCGGTCACCAGCAGTAGCGCTGTGATGAGCAAGGCAGGGAGGACGCTGCTCAGGGTCGCATTTTGCACAGCGTACCCCAATGAAAAGAACAGCGGCGTCAGCGGTGGCTCAATATCAACAAGGCCTTGCAGGTTGGTTGCGTCAGGGTTCATCGGATATGTCTGGTCATTGCTGCGGTTAATTTTGCTGTTAATTTTACTGTTGGTTAAAGTGCGGACAGACGATCTTCGACGTGGTCTTCGGTGGTCGAGATCGCCGTGTAGCGGATATTCAGGCTGTCAAACAACTGCTTGCGCGCCGCAAAGTGTTTTGCGGCGGCGGCCTCATAGGCCGCGCGTAGCACGGGGTCCATGGTGTCGACGCTCATCTCCGGCGCGTCTTGTGCGCCGTGAAAAAGCAGGCGGCCGGCCTGCGGCAGGCGCTGCTCGGCCGGGTCATACAGGTGCACGGCATGCACATCGTTGTGGGCCGACAGCTGCATCAGCCGGGCGCGGTGGTGTTCGCCGAGATCCATGAAATCGCTGAGCAGATAGAGGCTGGAGCCGGCCACGTGGGTCTGTTGCAGCAGGCTCAGCGCAGCGTCGAAGGCCGCTGCATCGCTGTCGGCTGCCGATGAATCCGCAGCGGCATTATTGTCGGGCGGACAGGGCGCACAGGCGGCGCGAATCAGGCTGTCCGCGGCCTGTTTGTCATTGCTGTCCCTGATCCGTCGTGGCGCCTGTCGTGTCGACTCCAGCACAATGGCATCGAGCGCGGCGTGTTGCTGTTGCGCGGCAAAGGCGATACAGGTGGCCAGCCGTGCAGCCTGGGTAATCTTCAGTCGCGTCTGGGTGCCGAACTGCATGGATCTGCGACGATCCAACAGGACCACAATGCCGGGGCGACGCTCCTCGCGGAAAACCTTCATATACAGTTCGCCGCTGCGTGCGCTGAGCTTCCAGTTGAGGTGCCGCGGGTCATCGCCCGGCTGATAGGGACGGCTCTCTTCATAGTCCAGGCCATCGCCACGGTAGATCGAGCGCCGGTCGCCGCGACGTTGCTCGGCGGTGTCCTGGGCAGGGGAAGGCGGCGTGGATTTTGCCGCAACGCGTAATTGCAGATCGAGGATCTCGGTGCGGTCCAGCAGGGGCCCGTTGACGTCGGGCTCGTGTGACAGCAAAAAGTCGGGCAGATACGGCCGCAGGCGTTGCTGAAAATGGCGCAGCTTGTGCAGCAGGGCGTGCGGTGCGGCGGTGACGGCCGGCATGCTCAGGGGACGGGGATCACTGCAAGTAGTTGGCGGGTGATGTCGTCCGCGCTGATCTCCGCGGCACGGCCGGCATAATTAAACATCAGGCGGTGGCGTAACACATCCGGCGCAACATCATGGATGTCCTCGGGCGTGACATAGTCACGGCCCTGCAGATAGGCCAGCGCGCTGGAGGCGCGCAGCAGGGCGATGGAGGCCCGCGGCGAGGCCCCCGCCCGCAGGTATCCTTCCCATTCCGGGTTCCACTTTTCCAGTTCGCGGGTTGCCGTTACCAGGGCGACGATGTAGCGCTCCAGGCGCTCCTCGACATGGATGTCGGCCACTTCCCGCCGCGCCGCGAGCACGGTCTCCGGTGTCAGTAGCGAATGGATGGCCGGTTCGGCATCCGTCCGCTTGCGGCTGCGGTCCTGTTGCAGGATGCGCAATTCATCCTCCGGGCTGGGATAGTCCAGCACCACATGCAGCAGGAAACGGTCGAGCTGCGCCTCCGGCAGGGGATAGGTGCCCGACTGCTCTAACGGGTTTTGTGTGGCCAGCACCACAAACAGGTCGGGCAGGCGACGGGTGACGCCGCCCACTGTCACCTGATGTTCCGCCATCGCCTCCAGCAGGGCGGATTGCACCTTGGGCGGCGCGCGGTTGATCTCGTCGGCCAGCACGATCTCGTGAAAGAGGGGGCCATTCACAAACATAAAACGGTGTGCTTCCGGGTCAAAGATGTCCGTACCGGTCAGGTCGCCCGGCATCAGGTCGGGGGTGAACTGGATGCGCTGAAAACTGGCATGCACGCCGCTGGCCAGGGTATTCACCGCCGTGGTCTTGGCCAGCCCGGGAGGGCCCTCCAGCAGCACATGGCCGCCGGTCAGCAGGCTGATCATGAGCCGGTCCAGCAGCTGCGGCTGGCCGATGATGGTCTGTTCGAGGTGTCGGCGCAGGCCGAGAAATTCTGGCTGTGTGTGCATCTGGATGGCGGGATCACTGTCTGGGCGAAGGTGCAGGCAGGATACCATAATCATCCCGCTCCGGACCCGTTGCAGGGGCGCTGCGGCGCCGGACCTCATCCCTTCTTTATTGCATCGTCAGCAGATGCGCGGCAGGGGATCGTCTTCCAGCTCTTGCAGTACCCGCTCACCCCCCAGCTCGGTGACCAGTACCACCCGCGGCGGCGCGGCGGTGATATGGCCGATGCTGCGGGCCTCGCGGCCGTCGTCCAGCGCCTGCCAGCGCGCCAGGGCCTCCTCGGCCTGCGCCGCGGCCACCACCGCCACCACCCGGCCTTCGCAGGCCATGAACAGCGGGTCGTAGCCGAGGATCTCGCACACCGACTGCACCGTCTCGTGCACGGGGATCTGCGCCTGCTGGAGGCGGATGCCCAGCCCGGTGGCCTGCTGGATCTCGTGCATGACGGTGGCCAGACCGCCCCGGGTCGGGTCGCGCATGAAGCGCAGGCCGGGCAGGTCATACAGGGCCTGACACAGCGCCAGCACATTGCGGGCATCGGAGGGGAGGTCCCCCTGCAGGCCAAATTGCTCGCGCGCCAGCAGGATCGCCGCCCCGTGGTCCCCCACCGGGCCGCTCACCAGCAGGCGGTCACCCTCGCGGATCAAGGCCAGCCCCAGTTGCAGGTCCGGGCGGCGCTCACCGATTCCCGTGGTGGTGAGGTAGACCCCGCTGCCTTCCCCGCGCGGTACCACCTTGGTGTCACCGCAGACGATCTGCACCTGGGCCTCGCGGGCGGCGGCGGCCAGGTCGCGGATGATGCGTTGCAGGGTGTCTAGTTCCAGTCCCTCCTCGATGATCGCCGACAGGCTCAGAAACCGCGGTACCGCACCGCTGACCGCCAGGTCGTTGACGGTGCCGTGGATCGCCAGGGAACCGATGCTGCCGCCGGGAAATTCCAGCGGACTGACCGTAAAGCTGTCGACGGTCATCATCAGCGCGCCGTGCAGGGCCGGTAGGCTGGCGGCATCCACCTGGGTATTCAGGGGAGTAAATAGGTGATTCGGCAGAGCATCGCTCCCGGCCGGCCCACCCAGCTGCGCTGCAAACACCTCCTCGATGAGCTGGCGCATGAGGCGGCCGCCATTGCCGTGGGCGAGCGTGATGGTCGTCATCGCTGCGTTAATCCGAGTGCCAGGCCGAATGCGTGGCTGAGTGATATTCCATCACCTGACCGTAACACAGACCGGCATCGTTGACGGGCACCCGCTGCGGCAGATAACAGCGAAAGCCATCGGCCTCCAGCAGGTCCATGGCCCGTTCCGTCAGCCGGCGGTTCTGAAACACGCCGCCGCTCAGGCCCACCACAAAGGCCTCGCGCTGCGCTGCGGCCTCGCTGTCGCGCAGCTGCTGTGCCTGCTGTAGCAGGGCCTGGGCGAGGGACTCATGAAAACAGGCGGCACGCGCGGCGCGGTCGCGGCGGTCATCGGTGAGCATCGCCAGCAGGGGAGACCAGTCCGTGCGCCACAGGCCCTGGTCGTCCGGTTGCAGGGGCAGTGCGACGGCCTCGACCGGCTGACGGTGCTGCCCGGCCAGCGCCTCCAGCCACATCGGGCCCTGGGCCTCGTAACTGCTGTGGCTGAGCAGGCCGGTGAGCGCGGCGGCGGCATCGAACAGCCGTCCGACCGACGAGCTGGGCGGACAATTGAGGCCGTTTTTCCACGCCTGATATAACAGGGCCGACTCTGACTCCAATCCCGACTCCAATCCCGCCGACTGCCAGTCGACCCCCGCCTCCCAGCTCAGCGCCGCGGCACTGCGCCAGGGTTCGCGGCCGACCCGGTCGCCGCCGGGCAGATGAAAGCCCCGAAAGCTGGCCGCCCGCTGCCAGTGGCCGGGACGGCCGAGCAGGGCCTCGCCGCCCCACAGGCTTTGATCCTCACCCAGGCCCACGCCATCCCAGCAAAACACCAGCCAGCGCCCCGGTTGCGGAAACTCCCCGCACAGCACGGCGGCATGGGCATGGTGGTGATACACGGGGTGCACCGGCAGCCCGCAGTCCCGCGCCCAGCGACTGCTGGCGTAGCCGGGATGGGCATCGCACACAAGCTGCTCCGCCTGCACCTGATACAGGTCCTGCAGGTCGTCGATCGTTCGCGCAAACACCTGTTGGCTGCGCAGGGTATCCAGCTCGCCGATGTGGGGCGAGATGACGATGCGCTCATCCCAGGCCAGGGCGAGGGTGTTTTTCAGCTGACCTCCAACGGCAAGTAGTGGCCTGTCGAGTCGAAACGGCAGGCGCAGCTCCAGCGGCGCATTGCCCCGTCCCAGTCGTAACGGCCGGGCCCGGTGGCGGATGATCCGATACACGGGGTCATCCACCGGACGCTGGATATGCCGGTCGTGATGCAGGAAGGCATCGGCCACCTCTGTCAGACGTCGACTGACGTCCGCCCGCCGGGTCAGCACCGGTTCGCCGCTGATATTGGCCGAGGTGGCGACCAGCGGCCCGCCAAACTGCTGGCTGAGCAGGCTGTGCAGTGGACTATAGGGCAGCAACACCCCAATTTCCGTTAGGCCCGGGGCGATCAGTGGCGACAGCGTACTGTCGGTACGCTGCTCGAGCAGGAGGATGGGGTGCGCCGCAGCGGCCAGATATTGTCGCTGGGCGGAAGACACCTGCACCTGTCCCGGAAGCTGGTCTGCTGCCAGCATCACCGCAAACGGTTTGTGCGGCCGGTGCTTGCGCGCGCGCAGCCTCGCCACGGCCTGATCACTGCGGGCATCACATAGCAGGTGATAACCGCCGATGCCTTTTACGGCGACGATCCGGCCCTGACCCAGGGCTGCGACAGCGGCGAGCAGGGCCTGGCCGGGATGCGTGATCTCCTCCGCGCCCTGCTGGTAACTCAGCTGTGGTCCGCAGGTCGGGCAGGCGATCGGTTCCGCATGAAAGCGCCGATTGGCGGGATCATCGTATTCCGCCTGACACGCGGCACACAGCGCAAACGCCGCCATGGTGGTGTTGTCCCGCGCATAGGGCAGCGCCCGAATCAGGCTGTAACGCGGCCCGCACTGGCTGCAATTGATAAACGGATAGCGATAGCGCCGGTCCTGCGGGTCATTGAGTTCATGGCGGCAGGCCTCACACAGGGCCAGGTCGGCGGGCAGATGAATGGCGGGGGCGGCCGCGGTGGAGGGCTGGATAGCGTGCTGGGGTATAGAATTATGGTTAATAGAAAACCGGGTGCATTCCACAGCCCCGATCTCCTCTGCCGCCAGCAGTTGCGGATAGATGGGGGCGACGGCCTGGCTCAGGATCGCCTGCCGAAACTGTTGTAGATCGCGCTCGCACCCCTGGGCATAGATGAGCACATGGTCGACGCGATTCTCCACCCAGCCGACAATAGAATGGGCGATGGCCAGGCGGTACACAAAGGGACGAAAGCCGACCCCCTGCACCTGGCCGGTAAAGCTCAGGCGCAGGGCGCGCCGGGCCGTGGCCGCGTGCTGCGCTGTTGTGGCGTTGGCCTCGGTGACCGCGCGGGCCGTCATGGAGTGGTCGTCGCCGCGCGACGGTTGGCCGGTATCGCACTCGGTCGGCCGCTACTCCACCAGATGCGACAGGCGCCCTCGTCGGACACCATGCAGGGGCCGACAGGGGAGCGTGGCGTGCAGGCGCTGCCATATAAACGGCACTGGTCGGGATACAGATTGCCGAGGACGACCCGGGTGCAGTCGCAGCCCGGCGGCATCTCGCCAGCCCGCGTCCGCGCGGGCTGCGCCTGCGTCAAAAGGGCCGGGCGGGCATCAAGGGCCGCATAGCGGGCCGACAGCCGGAAACCGGAATCGGCAATCACGCCGATGCCGCGCCACTGCGCATCACCCAGCTCCATCACCTGCGCCAGGGTCTGCTGCGCCACGCGATTGCCCTCCGGCTTCACCACCTCGGCATAACAGTTATCCAGAAAGGCATTACCGTGCAGGTGCTGGCGCAGGATGGAGTAGAAGGCGGCCAGCAGGCTTTCCGCGGTAAAGCCCGCCACCGCGGTGGGCAGGGCATGGTCGTCGACCACGAACTGCCACTCCCGCGAGCCCATGATGGTGGCCACATGCCCCGGCGCCACCAGGGCATCAAAGCGGGCCTCGCCCGATTGCATCAACATCGACACCGCCGGCCAGGTGAGGCGGCCGGATAGCAGCAGCTTCAGGTTAGGCGGTGCGCCGGCGGCCAGCATCGCGGCCACCGGCGCCATGGTGGTTTCAAACCCGGCGGCAAAAAACACCACGGCCTTGTCGGCCTGCGCAGTGGCGATACTGACTGCCTCCATGGGTGAGGCAATGGGGCGGATATCGGCGCCGGCGGCGCGGGCCTGTTCCAGCGAACGGATCTCCTGGCGCGGCACATTCACCGGCACGCGCAGCATGTCACCAAACACCAGCAGGATAATGTCCTCGTTCAGCGCCAGCTGAATCGCATCAAAAATATCCTCTTCCGGGCAGATGCACACCGGGCAGCCGGGGCCGGGGATCAACTCGATGTTAGGGGGTAGGGCGCTGCGCAGCCCGGCCTGGGTGATGGTGCGTTCGTGTCCGCCGCAGACATTGAGGATGCGTACCCTGTCGGGCAGTTCCAGCTCACGAATCCGCTGTAGCCAGTCCTGTGCGGACCGTCGTGCTGAGGGAGGTGAGGAGGCTGGCGGCGTCAAGGGCATGCCCGCTACAGCGGTCCGAGGCGAACGGCGGAAGGCCGCTGCGCCGCATGAAAGCGGATGCCATCGGCCGCGATGACGGGGCGGGTGTTGTCGCCATTGTGCAGCCGGGCCCGGTGCGCCTCGATCTCCTGCGTCAACCAGTGCAGCCAGTCCTGCATACCCCGTCCGGTTTTTGCCGACAGGGAAATAACCGGGGCCGGGTTGGCCAGTTGACGCAGATAGTGTTCGGCCTGCGTGGGACTGAAATCATCCATAACCGGGAGTAGTTCGCTTTTGCTGAGCACCATCAGATCCGCGGCCCGGAACATCACCGGATATTTGGCCGGTTTGTCGTCGCCTTCGGGAATCGAGAGCAGCACCACGTTACGGTGATGACCAAGATCGAAGCTGGCGGGGCACACCAGATTGCCGACGTTCTCGATAAACAGCAGATCCAGCGCCGCCAGGTCGAGCTGATGCAGGGCGTCATGCACCATATGGGCATCGAGGTGGCAGGCGCTGCCGGTGGTTATCTGCACGGCGGGCACCCCTTTGGCGCGGATGCGCCGGGCATCGTTTTCCGTTTCCAGATCACCCTCGATGACGGCTATCGCATAGCGATCTTTCAGCGCATCGATGGTGGCCTCCAGCAGGGCGGTCTTGCCCGCGCCGGGGGAAGACATCAGATTGATGGCCAGCACCTGATGTTTGGCGAAGTGCTGGCGATTGTGCCGGGCCTGGAGATTATTCTCCGACAACAGGTCCTGCAGGATAGTGACCGCCGTGGTGCCGGCGTCGACCGTGGCAAGCGGGCCGTTGTCCTCGATCAGGTGCCGGTTTCCGGCCGTCACGTTACATCCACAGCTGTCACACATTTTTTGCTCCTGAAGGTCACTGTCTTGAAGTTCACAGTCCCGGCATGATCTATTGCGGCGTCTGCATCTCGATGCGTTCGATCAATAATTCGTCACCGCTGAGCAGCTCGGTTTCCCAGTCACCGCAGTCAGCGCAGGTGAGATTGTTGAGCGAGGCCTCGGTGTCCGCATGGCAGCGTCGACAATGCACGCGGATCGGCATGGCCCGGATCACCATCTGCGCCTGCGCCGCCAGGCTGTCGGCGCTGGCGATGGGAAAAGCGGCCTGCAAGAGTGCGGGTTCCACGCCGGCCAGCGGGCCAATCTGCAAGTAGATCTTCTCCACCGCCGTGGCACGGTGCTCCAGGGCGATCTGTTTGACCTGCCTCAACAAGCCCTGGCAGACGGACAGCTCATGCATGCGGCGGTGACGCTGCGCTGCCGAGCATTTCGTCATAGAGCTCCCAGGCCGAGCGGGCATGATCGGCGGCCACCTTCTGGATGGCGTAACCCACATGCACCAGCACAAAATCCCCCCGCGCCAATGCCGCATCCTGCACCAGAAACAGATTCACCTCGCGCTCCACCCCCCTGGCACTACAGTGGGCGGTGAGGCCATCAATGGCCATGATCTGCATGGGTATACCAAGACACATTCGGGATTGCTCGTTGATTGCCTGATGGAGTACCAGTAGCGATGAGTATATTACCGCGACACAGGGAAAGGATACCCTTCCCCTGTGTCGCGTCAGTAAGCTGTGTACCTGAGCGGTGACAACCTCCTAGCGTCGCAATCTCAGAACGCCGTATCGAAGCCCAACAGCAGATAGTGTTCACTGCTGAGATGCCCGGTGTAATAGCTGCCGGTCTGGGGGTCTTCATCCAGCAGATCCACGTTGAACTCGATCACGCCCTTGATGTTGCGCATGAAATAATAGGAGGCGGTATAGGTCAGGGTCTGCATGGCGATACCCTCGTAAACGGTATCGGTATTTTCCAGGTCGTCGGCGTCGGCATAGTTATACAGCAGTGAATGGGCCCAGCGCGGGCTCTGGATATAGTCGACACCGATAAAGGCGCCGAACCATTTGTACTTCCTGTTGGCGTCGATAAAGCCGTCCCATTCATTCCACAGCAACTGCGAGAACCAGTGGCTGTTCATGCCCAGCGTGCCACTGATGTCGAGACCGAGGATGTCCTTGTCGGTGTCCCGCGTGCCGGACCCGGTGCCGGCGACCCCGATGGCATTTTTCTGCTGACCGCGATAACCGAACAGCCCCACGCCGACGGGGCCCAGCTCGGTGCCGATGCGGCCAAACACAGACTTGTCGTTGTCGTTATCAAACAGGTGATCCGGGCGGCGATAACCGGGACTGTTGATGGTGACGTTGTCGTTGATGCCGTTGCCGTTGACCAGGCCGAGCGCCATATCGACGCTACCCACCGCGGTGTCGAACACCACGCCGCGTTCATAGGTGATGCCGGCCAGGCGATAGGCCATGAAGTCCTGGAAGTTGAGGCGGGTCTCGCGGGGAAACATCAGATCCGAGACCTGAAACTGGCCCAGCATCATCCCCACATTGGTGCCGAACAGGGCGTCGTGCGAGAACCAGGCGTCCTCGACAATGGTTTCGCCGTTGCCACCCTTCTCGGCGAAGATGGCGTAGAAATAATAACTGATGTGATCCGACAGCGGCGCGCTCGACAGCAGCTTGATCAGATAGGGCGACTGGAAATCGCTGTCGGCCTCGGTGCTGTCACCGGTAGTAAGATCAATCGCCTCGGCCTCGCGGGCCTGGGCATAGCCCTGGGCGCGAAACGCCAGCGGCGGGGTCATGGGTAGCGCCAGCATATCGTCACCGGTAGGCACCGTGTTGTTCTTCCAGTTGGGCAGGCGAAAATTGGAGGCGGCAAAACTTTCACCAAAGGCGTTCAGGCGCGGAAAGGCGGAGTGACACGCGCTACAGGACAGGCCGTATTGCCGGGCAAAGGCCGGCATGGCGCTGGCCTCGGGGATCATTATCAATACCTGCAGGACAATCAGCAGGGGCAGTGCTAGTCGGTGTGTGATCTTTTTCATTGCAGTCTCTCCTATCGTTAATGCGAAGTCATCGCGCCAATCCGTTGTGTTCTCAGCGTTGTGCACTTAGTAAGCATAGTGAATATTTTCCCCAGCAACGGAGCTGGCAGGGCGTGACCCGGCCGCCGGGTGCTATCCGCTGGAGAATGCGGCTACACTGGCGGGGTAATATTCTCTTTCATCAATAGGGCGATGTGGCTGGGTGAACATGAATCAGGATGTCGGGTTTTTAGCGCATAACGAACTCCAGAGTCTGCTCGATGTCTTGCAGGGCGCCGGTTATCGCTGCATCGGCCCCATGGTGCGGGACGGGGCGATTGTGTTTGATGAGCTGAGTTCGGTCACGGCGCTGCCGCAGGGCATCCGTGACCGACAGCGACCCGGTGAATACCGTCTTACCGAGACCGACAGCCCCCGCTATTTTGCCTGGGCCAATGGCCCGCAGGCTCTGAAGCCGCTGGTGTTTGCGCCGCAGGAGAGCCTGTGGTCCTGCGAGCGCGATGCGCAGGGGACGATGCGTTTTACGATCACCCAGCCGGATCATCGACCGACGGCCGTGCTGGGGGTGCGCGCCTGCGATCTGGCGGCACTGTACATCCACGACCAGCACTTCCTGCAACAGGCCTATCCGGATCCCTATTACCTGGCCCGCCGCCAGCAGATGCTGCTGGTGGCGGTGAACTGCACCCATCCCGCCGATACCTGCTTTTGTGCCTCCACCGGCGACGGACCGCAGGCGCGTTACGGCTATGACCTGGTGCTGACCGAACAGGACGACGGCTTTGTGCTGGAGGCGCACAGCGATCTGGGCAAGCAGCAGATGCAGGCGCTGCCCCTGCAGCCGGTCACCCAGCACCAGCTCCAGCAGGTGGAGGCCGACATGCAACAGTCCGCCCGTGTCCAGCAACGCCGACTGCCGTCACGCAATCTCAACCAGGCCCTGTTCGCCAACCTGCACCATCCCCGTTGGGCGGAGGTGGCCGAGCGCTGCCTGAGCTGCGGCAACTGCACCTCGGTGTGCCCGACCTGTTTCTGCCACACGTCCACCGAGACCCCCGCCATCAGTGGCGAGTTGAGTATCCATCAGCGCGAGTGGGATTCCTGTTTTACCCCGGGCCACAGCTACATCCACGGCCTGACCCTGCGGGCCGATACCGCAAAACGCTACCGGCAATGGCTGACCCACAAACTGGGCAGCTGGCATGACCAGTACGGGCGCTCCGGCTGCGTGGGCTGTGGGCGCTGCGTGACCTGGTGCCCGGTGGGTATCGACATCACCGAAGAGGCGGCTGCCATCTGTGGCCAGCCCGCGGAGCAGGGGGCCTCGACATGAGCGCGGCGAGCGGCGAGCTGTACCTGCCCCACGAGGCGGAAATCGTGGAGCGTATCCAGGAATCCCCCAGCCTGATTACCCTGCGCCTGCGGTTTACCGATCCCGCCGTGCAGGCGCGCTACCAGTTCGAACCGGGCCAGTTCAACATGCTGTATCTCTACGGCGTGGGCGAGGTGGCCATCTCCATCGTCTCGGATCCCCGCGACGCGCAGATTGTCGATCACACCATCCGCATCGTCGGCCGGGTCACCCAGGGCATGGCCCGGCTCAGGACGGGGGATCGCATCGGCCTGCGCGGCCCCTATGGCCGCGGCTGGCCGATGCAGGCGGCGGAACGGCACGATGTGGTGGTGGTCACCGGCGGCCTGGGCTGCGCCCCGGTGGTCTCGGTGATCAACTACATCGCCCAGCGCCGCGAGCGCTTCGGGCACCTCAATATCGTGCAGGGCGTAAAACACTCCGACGACTTCATCTGGCGCGAGCGCTTCGATCAATGGCGCGAGCTGCCCGATACCACCGTGCTGCTGGCCGCCGATCAGGGCAGCGCCCTGTGGCCCTGGCACATCGGCCGGGTGACGGACCTGTTCGACCACCTGGTGTTTGATCCCCAGCAGGCGATGGTGATGATGTGTGGCCCGGAAGGCATGATGCATGTGGTGATCAAGCATATGCAGGAGGCGGGCATCGCGCCTTCGCACCTGTGGCTGTCCATGGAGCGCAACATGCAGTGCGCGCTGGGCCACTGCGGCCACTGCCAGTACGGCAGCCGCTTCGTCTGCAAGGACGGCCCGGTGTTCTGTTATGAACAGGTCGCGAGTCTGTTTGACGTGAAGGGATTTTAGGAGACGCCCGCTTTCAGGCTGATCTGGATTCTAGAAAAGGGATATAAGTCCATGATTTATAACTGTCGAAAGCAGGTTGTTAGAAATGACATTAACTGACGTTCAGGCAGGGCCCAGGCCACTACGGTCTATGTCTATATAGAAGGAGTCGGAGGAACCATGACCAAGCCCACCGTGGCCGTGCACAAATTCAGTTCCTGCGATGGCTGTCAGCTGGCGTTTCTCAACCTGGGCGAGGACCTGCTCGCCCTGAGTCAGCTGGTCACCATCCTGCACTTTGCCGAGGCCGGCCCGCAGGACGAAGAGGCCAGTGTCGACATCGCCTTTGTGGAGGGCAGCATCAGCACGCCACACGACCTGCAACGGATTCAGCGGATCCGCGCCAACAGCAATTATCTGATCACCATCGGCGCCTGTGCCACCAGTGGCGGCCTGCAGGCGCTGCGCAATATGGCCGATGCCCAGGCCTGGGTGGCGGGCATCTATGCCTCACCGGAACACATCAACACGCTCGACACCTCCACGCCGATCCGCGCCCATGTCAAGGTGGACCTGGAGCTGTGGGGCTGCCCGGTCAACAGCCGGCAGATCATGGCGGCGGTGCGCGCCCTGTTGTTCGGCGTGTCGCCGGTCGAGGAGCGCGACAAGGTCTGCCTCGACTGCAAGCGCCGCAACCTGGTGTGCGTGATGGTGGCCAAGGGCGAACCCTGCATGGGGCCCGTCACCCGCACCGGCTGCGGGGCCCTGTGTCCCGCCTTTGGCCGGGACTGCTACGCCTGTTATGGCCCCGCGGAAAACATCAACAGCCATGCCCTGGCGCGGCGGCTGTCCGGCCTCGGGCTGGTGGACGGGGAGGTGGCGCGCCGCTTCCTGTTCATCAACAGCGCGGCGGACGGCTTCCAGCAGGAAGGCATCCAATGGGGTAAGCCGCTATGACAGCTGACAACACGCCCAACAACACCACCAACAAAACCATCAACATCAATGTGCCGGTACTGGCGCGGGTCGAGGGCGAGGGGGCGCTGGATCTGCGCATCGAAGACGGCAAAATCACCGACCTGAAACTGCGCATCTTTGAGCCGCCGCGGTTTTTTGAAAAGTTTCTCGAGGGGCGCAGCTACCGCGAGGTGCTGGATACGGTTGCGCGCATCTGCGGCATCTGCCCGGTCGCCTATCAGATGACGGCGGTGCAGGCACTGGAGGCGATCTTTCACACCCCGGTCACCCCATGGACCGAGGCGATGCGCCGGGTGATGTATTGCGGTGAGTGGTTGCAGAGCCATAGCCTGCATGTGCACATGCTCGCCGCCCCGGACTTTCTGGGGGTGAACAGCATCATCGAGATGGCCAGGGACAACGACGAGGCCGTGCGCCGTGGCCTGCGCCTGCAGGCGCTGGGCAACGATCTGATCGCCCTGTTCGGCGCGCGCTCGGTACACCCGGTGGGGGCCTGTGTCGGCGGCTTTACCCGCGCGCCGCAGCCGGAGGAGGTCCGCGCGATGCTGCAACGGCTGGCCACGGCAAAGCCGGATGCCGAGGCCGTGCTGCGCTGGGTGGCCGCGCTGGACCTGCCCCACGATGAACAGGACTTTATCTCGGTCTCGCTCCGACAGCCGCAGACCTATCCGATCACTGGCGGCCGCATCGTCTCCGATCAGGGGCTGGATATCGGCATCGAAGCCTTCGAGCAGTACTTTAGCGAACACCACATCCCGCATTCCACCGCCCTGCATTGCCTGCTACAGGGCCAGCCCTATCTGCTGGGACCGCTGGCACGGCTCAACCTGAACCTGGACCGACTGCCAACGGAAACCCGCGCCTTGCTGGATGACATCGGCATCGTGTTTCCCTCGCGCAATATGTTTCACAGCATCATCGCCCGCGCCGTGGAAATGCATGCGGCGGTCTGTGACGCCCACTCACTGTTAGAGGCCTATCACTACCCGACGCACTCCCGGGTCGAGGTGCAGGCCAGCGCCGGCACCGGCTTCGGCTGCACCGAGGCCCCCCGCGGACTGCTATGGCATCGCTATGAGCTGCAAAGCGACGGACGCATAACAGCGGCGCGCATCGTCCCGCCCACCAGCCAGAACCAGGCCCGCATCGAACAGGACCTGGCACAGTCACTGCGCAACCTCGGTCTGGACAAGGCCCCGGACGTACTGCGCCTGCACGCCGAAAAGGTGATCCGCAACTACGACCCCTGCATCTCCTGCGCCACCCACTTCCTCACCCTGTCGGTGCACGATACCACCGCGCAAACGGAAACCAACAGCGACACTGCGACAGCTTCTCTCCGAAACGCTTCTCTCCAAACCGGCCATGACCAGCAGCCATCAATTCTGGTGATCGGCATCGGCTCCCCAAACGGCAGCGACACACTGGGCTGGGAGATCGTCGAGCGATTGCAACAGGACAAAACCCTCCGCCAGCAGGCCGGCCTCAGCTTCCTGAGCCTGGATCGCCCCGGCACTAGCCTCATCGAAGCCATGCAACACACCGACCGCGTCATCCTCATCGACGCCATGGCCACCGGCCAGCCCCCCGGCAGGCTGGTCAAACTAAAAATAGGGGACATCACGGCCAATGCCCAGGCCATTGCCCGCAACCACCACCACTCCAGCCATAACCTCGGCCTGGCCGAAACACTGGCACTCGCCGACACCCTGCAACAATTACCCCCCCAGCTACTGATATTGGGTCTCGAAACCCGGGGCGACACCGACCGGCAGTATTCCAGCGAGGCAAGGGAACAGCTGCTCCAGGCTATACGTGCCGAGCTGTTGGCTGTCAGGTAGGGTGGGCACGTTTTTTGTGCCCACGCGGCATGGGTGAATGGAATGCTGAAAATGATAAGGACGTATGGCGTAGGGGATTCGGGTGATGCTGTATGGGATCACGAAAGTTGATTGTGGGTGGTACCGCGTGGGCACAAAAAACGTGCCCACCCTACCTGGCTTCCTTAAGGAGCGGCGAACGCGAAGGCTTATTCATAGTGGCTTCCTGTCAGGTGAAATTGAGCCAATGCAGGGGGCATGAGTAATATGCGTCAATGTGAAATATTTCCGCCTGCTGAAAGGGGCATGCAGCCGACAGCTCCATGCATATTAGAAATCCCTAACTAAAGATAACTGGTTGAAAGGAGCGGTGGAATCCACATTTGCGGATCAGGTGGAAAAGGTGTACTAATACCCTGAACAAAACAAGGGGTGCATAATATGCGTCAAAGTGACGTAGTTTTCCACGTCAGTTTGACGTCCATTCACTGTTAGGCGTAGTAAAGAGTAATTAAAGGGAGATAATTAATGGCTTCATATGAAGAACTAAAACAAGAATTAGTAGAAATATCAAAAATTGTCGATAAGTTCCCTGAGGCGGTTAAACCGAAGGTATATGATTTGCTTGTTGAGCAATTCCTTGGCGTCGCGCCCAGCTCCAATGAAAATACTGAAGAGCAGGCAAAAACTCCAGCTACAAAGAAAAAGAAATCAACTCCAAAGAAAAAAGCAGCATCTACTGAAGCCAAACCAAAGCGCAGCTCTGGAAAAGAGTCTTATTCTTTGGATCGTCACCTAGATCTACGAGGCGACGGCAGTATTCCATCTTTTAAAGAGTTCTATGAAGAAAAGAATCCAAAAGGAGCAAAACAAACAAATGCGGTTGCTGTTTACTATCTAAAGAAAATGAAAGGCATGTCAGAAGTCACTCTTGATCATGTTTACACATGCTATTCAGAAGTAAAAAAGAAACCACCGCAGGCATTTCGTCAAAGTTTTACAGACACAAAAAACAAAGAAGGTTGGATAGAATTTGAGGCGAATGGAAATCTTGATATTCCCCACCGCGGTGTTGTTTATGTAGAGCATGATCTTCCAGCCAAATCAGAGAAGTAACAATTTCACATGGATATACATAGTTTTTCGAAAGCAGTAAAGCTGCTCTCTTTAAAAGAGCTGGAAAAAATTAGGTTACTTGCATACTTCCACCAAAAGACCTCTGGTATCCCAGATTTTTCACGGGCAGAGATATCTGAATGGTTTTCAGTGCTGAATCTACCACACCCTAATTTGACTAGAACCTGAATCCGTAACTTCTCAAGAGCATTCGCTCTTCCCATATCATTCCAAGCG
>JAVVEP010000019.1 GCA_032250735.1 Gammaproteobacteria bacterium | reverse complement strand
AAAACAAGTTGGGTTTCAGGCCTTCTTTCTTACTTCTTAACGGGACAGCAGTGTTCGAGGGTATAAGATCTCGCCATGGAAGGAGTGAAATGAAAGCGCTGGTAATCGACGACCATCCAGTATTCATCACCGCGCTGGAAACGCTGCTCAAGCGCATGCGCCGGGATATCGGCATCGACACCGCCACTTCAGCCGAAGCCGCGTTGCGCCATATCGAATACCACCGCGATTATCAATTCATTCTGCTGGATCTCACCATGCCCGGCCTGGACGGCTTCGCCTTTTTGCGGGCGCTGCAACAACGCAAGCTACCGATTCCGGTGATCATTGTTTCCTCCAGCGAAGAACCGGAAACCATCCACGCCTGCATCAACGCCGGGGCAGTGGGGTATATCCCCAAGTCCTATGATCTGGATCAGATGGCGAAAGCGATGGAACGTATCCACGATGGTGAAATCTACCTGCCGCACTCACTCATGCAAACGACTGCACAAACCGACGAGGCGGCCATTAGACAACGTTGCGAACAAATCGGCATTAGCGACAAAACCTACCAGGTGTTGGTGTGGCTGGCCAAAGGTAAGACCAATAAAGAAATTGCCGACGAGCTGCATATCTCGGTGCATACGGTGAAGGCACATCTGGCCAAACTGTTTGAACGACTGCAGACCGGCAATCGGATGGATACAGTGATGGAGGCGATTCGCCTGGGCCTGATTGAGGGCTAGTCCACCATTAACTGGTGCAAAGTGCTGCGCAGGGTAACGGGCATCACCGGTTTGCTCAATACGGGATAGCGACCGTCGCGGAGTCTGCTCAGCTCCTCCGCATTGACGTCTCCCGTGATGATCACCGCCTTGCTCTTTCCGCCCTGCTTTTCGTTCAGTACCTCGATCACCTCAAGACCAGTATGGCCGTCGGCGAGGCGATAGTCGGCAATAATCACGTCGATCTCTTCGTCTGCCGCCACGGCCACGGCCTCCTCCAGAGAAGCGGCTGTCAAAACGGCGCACTTCCAGCCGGTCAGCAGATCGCGGGTGGCAGTGAGGACATCCGGGTCATCATCCACCACCAGCACGACGGCACCCTGCAGACGATAACCGCGTTCCTCATGGCTGAGGGGCTCGCCGTTTTGTTGTGGCAGCGGTGTCCCTTCCGCTACCTCTAACCTGAAACAGCTACCGTAACCGCTGCGGGAGATGAGGCTCAATTGATGGCCGAGCAGTTGATTCAATCGCTGCACGATGGACAGCCCCAGGCCAAGCCCCTTGCGCCGGTCACGGCCCGGATTGTCCAACTGAACGAATTCGTCGTAGATTGCCTGCTGCTGCTCCGCTGGAATACCGGGGCCGCAATCCCATATCTCGATGCGCCAGTGGTCGCCGCGTTTACGTGCCGCAATCAACACGCCAGGGGCAGCGGTATATTTGATAGCGTTGTCCACTAGGTTAGCGAGCACCCGGTAGAGCAGTGTCGCATCCGAATAAAGCCATGCGCGGGTCGAACGCAGACGCAGTTCGACACCTCGCTCCCGCGTCTGCGGGCCAAATTCATTTTCCAGCCGGGTGAACAGCTGCGCCAGCGGGAAGTGGGAGAAATTGGGTTTCAGGGTACCGGCATCGAGGTGCGAAATATCGAGCAGGGCATTGAGGACGTCACTCAAGGCAAATTGCGAATTGCTGATCTGTGTCAGGATCTCTTCCGCCTTCTCATCCTGCAATGATTCTTTCAACTGCCCTATCTGCAGGCTCATGGCATGCAAGGGCTGGCGCAGGTCGTGGCTGGCGGCGGCGAGAAAATCCGTTTTGGCACGGTTTGCCTGTTCCGCTGTTTCACGCGCCACCTTGGCCTCATCTTCCGCCCGTTTTCGGTCCGTGATGTCGAGAATGGCGCCTTCGAGATAACCCTGGTCTTCGTAGAGCGTGCCGCTCAACAGAAAGTTTCTCACCGAGCCGTCGAGCAGGCGCCCAAGAAACTCGAAATTATCCACCCTGCCATTTTCCCTCAGCATCTTTAGCAACGTCTCGCGTCGTCCGGGTTCCACGTAAACATCTTTGGACGAGAAGTGCTCCATGAGAGTGTCCACCGAATCGTAACCGAATTGGCTGGCCACCGCCGGGTTGGCGGCTAGCACCTTGGTACCGTCAATGGTGGTTCGATATAAGCCGACCAGGGCCGTTTTGTAGAGATTCCGGAATTCCTGTTCACTCGCCCGCAGCTCCTGGGTTCTGGACTCGACTGTTTTTCTCAGTTGCCTATTCCAGATCAGCGTGACACCAAAGCCGACAATAATCAGCGTAACGGCAAAGGCGACGACTTGCTCCCGCGTGGGCTTCCAGGATTCGGACTTCAAGCCAACCCATTTGCGAGCGATAACTTCTCGCTCATTGCCGCCAATGGAGTCGATACCCTTCTGCAACAAGCGCTGTAGCATGGGCCAATCCCGACGCGAGGCGAGTGCCAGCTTGTATGAGAATCCAGTCTGACTGCTGATATGCAGATTGGCGATCTTCCACTTTCCGATCGCATAACTGGTAGTAGCCAAATTCAGCACCCCGGCATCCGCCTCGCCCGTGGAGACCCTTTCCAGCAGGGTCTTTACATCCGCCACCAAGCGAAGCTCAATTTGCGGATGACGGTTGCGCAGGAATTCGTTGATGCCGAAACCTTTGATGGTAAGCAGATGCCTGCCATGCAACTCTTCGAGTGAAGAGACACTATCCCCCGAGCGCGTTATGATCACGTCCGGAAAGTCTACATAGGGCGCGGTAAAACGCATGTACTCCAACCGCTCCGGCGTCTCCGTCGCCACCGCGACCATATCGGCCTCGTGCTTCTTCACCAGTTGCAGCGCCTGTGCCCAGCTGTCAGGAAGCCTATATTCAAAGCGAATTCCTAGCCTTTGGGAGATGATCTCAAGGTAGTCATTGGCCACCCCGACGGACTTACCCGCATCATTCTTGAACTGAAAGGGTGCGTAATCGGGGTCGGAAGCAACGCGGATGACGGGGTGCGCGTCGACCCACGCCTGTTCTTCCGCCGTCAGTACCAACTTGGGAGAGTTGTATTGAGGCAGCGTATTCTCTGCAAGGCATACGCCCGTGCAAAGCACGTAGAGCAGGACCAGAAAAAACAGGCGTATTGATGTCATCACGATGATCTTCCCTCTGTCTCCCGAAAGGGGAGTGGGGACAGACCTTAGGTTTGTCTCCTTTGTTGCGGATCAGATCGCAGCGGCCTGCTCGGCGGCGTTACCGAGGTAGGTGCTTGGCGTCAGCTTGAGTAAGTCAGCCTTGGCACCATCGGGGATATCCAGTTCGCTGACGAAGGCCTGCAATCGTTGCTGATCGATGCCCGTGCCGCGGGTCAGCTCCTTGAGCTTTTCGTAGGGCTTCTCGATACCGTAGCGGCGCATGACGGTCTGCACCGGTTCCGCCAGTACCTCCCAGCAGTTGTCCAGGTCCGCGTTGAGTCGGGCGGGATTCACTTCCAGCTTGCTGATGCCTTTGAGGGTGGACTGGTAGGCGATCACCGAATGCCCGACCCCGACCCCGAGATTGCGCAGCACGGTGGAGTCGGTGAGGTCCCGCTGCCAGCGGGAGATGGGCAGCTTGGCCGACAAGTGATTGAAGATGGCGTTGGCCAGCCCCAGATTGCCCTCGGAGTTCTCGAAATCGATGGGATTGACCTTGTGTGGCATGGTGGATGAGCCCACTTCGCCGGCAATGGTCTTTTGCTTGAAGTAACCCTGGGCGATGTAGCCCCACACGTCACGGTCAAAATCCAGCAGGATGGTGTTGAAACGGGCCACGACATCGAACAGCTCGGCGATGTAGTCGTGCGGCTCGATCTGAATGGTGTAGGGGTTAAAGTCCAGGCCCAGGCTGGTGACGAATTTTTCCGCAATATCGGCCCAGTCCAGCTCGGGATAGGCAGACAGATGGGCGTTGTAGTTGCCGACAGCGCCATTGATTTTGCCGAGCAGGGGCACGGTGACGAGCTGGGCGCGCTGGCGCATCAGTCTCGCCGCCACATTGGCCATTTCCTTGCCCAGGGTCGTGGGGGAAGCTGGCTGGCCATGGGTGCGGGATAGCATGGGCTGTGTCGCGTGAGCGTGGGCCAGGGCGCGAATCGCATCGATGACCTCGTCCATTTGCGGCAGCAGTGCCTGGGTGCGGGCCTCGCGCAGCATCAGTGCGTAAGACAGGTTGTTGATGTCTTCGGAGGTGCAGGCAAAGTGAATGAATTCGCTGACCGCCTCCAGCTCGTCGTTACCGGCGATCTTCTCCTTCAGGAAATACTCCACCGCCTTCACATCGTGATTGGTGGTGCGCTCGATGTTTTTGACCCGCTGGGCATCTTCCTCATGGAAATTGTCGACGATGGCGTCCAGCAGCTTGTCGGCATGGGCGCTGAAGGCCGGTACCTCGGGGATACCGGGGTGGGTCGCAAGCATCTGTAGCCAGCGCACCTCGACCAGCACACGGTGGCGAATCAGGCCGTATTCGCTGAAGATAGGCCGAAGATCGGCACATTTAGCACCATAACGTCCATCGATGGGAGAAATAGCCGTCAAGCTGCTGAGATCCATGGTGACTCCAAAACGGTTAGTGGGAATGGGTACGCATAATACTATAATCGCCGCCCGCTTACCCAGACCGATGATTGCGGGTGTTGATGGGGTTTTGGCCGCGGGTTCGCGTGCCGGGGGCGGTATCGGCTATAATCCGGCGCCTTGGGGGCGATCGTGCGGATAAATGCCGACAGCGGGCCCACAAACGCCCTGTACGGATTTCATGCCGTTTTTACAAAGCAACCTGTGTTTGAGAGAACCTATGATAGAAATGTTGGAAACCTACCGAAAGCATGTCGCCGAACGGGCCGAAGATGGCTTGCCGCCACTGCCCCTCAACGCCGAACAGGTGGTCTTGCTGGCGGAGCTGTTGAAGGCGCCCCCCGCCGGGGAGGAGGATTTTCTGCGGGATCTGCTCGTCCATCGCGTCCCGCCGGGCGTGGATCAGGCGGCCTATGTGAAGGCCGGTTTTCTGGCGGCGATTGCCAGGGGCGAGGTGGATTCGCCGCTGATCGATCCGACCCGCGCCACCGAGCTGCTGGGCACCATGCTGGGCGGTTACAACATCGAGCCGCTGGTGACTTTGCTGGATCACGAGACCCTGGCGCCCATCGCCGCCAAGGCGCTGTCGCATACCCTGTTGGTGTTCGATGCCTATCATGACGTGGTGGCCAAGGCCGAAAACAACGCCTATGCAAAACAGGTGGTGGACGCCTGGGCCAATGCCGAGTGGTTTACCCGCCGCGAGACCCTGGCTGAGGCCATCACCGTCACCGTGTTCAAGGTGCCGGGTGAAACCAATACCGACGACCTTTCCCCGGCCTCCGAGGCCTGGAGCCGCCCGGATATTCCCCTGCACGCCAAAGCCATGCTCAATTCCAGGATGCCGGATGCGCTGCAGAAGATCGAACAGCTGAAACAAAAGGGACATCCGCTGGCCTATGTGGGTGATGTAGTCGGCACCGGATCGTCGCGTAAATCGGCGATCAACTCCGTGTTATGGCACATGGGCAACGATATTCCCTTCGTGCCCAATAAGCGCCAGGGCGGGGTAGTGCTGGGCGGCAATATTGCGCCGATCTTTTTCAATACCGCGGAAGACTCGGGATGTTTGCCCATTCAGTGTGATGTCAGCAAACTGGAAATGGGCGCGGTGATTACGATTCATCCCTTCGCCGGAAAAATTACCAATGAGGCGGGGGAAACACTCTGTAGTTTCAAACTTATGCCCAGCTCGATGCCGGACGAGATGCGTGCTGGTGGTCGTATCCCGTTGATTATCGGCCGCACACTCACCGATAAAACCCGTGAAGAATTGGGACTGCCTGCTTCTGATATGTTCCTGCGGCCGATAGCGCCTGCCCTTTCTGCCACTAACAGCGGCAAGGGTTACACTCTCGCACAAAAGATGGTGGGCAAGGCCTGCGGTATTGGCGGCGTGCGTCCCGGCACCTACTGTGAACCACGCATGACCACGGTGGGTTCGCAAGATACCACCGGTGCCATGACCCGTGACGAACTGAAAGAGCTGGCCTGTCTTGGCTTTTCGGCGGACCTGGTCATGCAGAGTTTTTGCCACACCGCCGCCTATCCCAAGCCGGTGGATATTTCCCTCCAGCATGAGCTGCCGGAATTTATCCAGACCCGTGGTGGCGTGTCGTTACGTCCCGGCGACGGCGTCATCCACTCCTGGTTAAACCGCATGGTGCTGCCCGATACGGTCGGTACCGGCGGTGATTCTCACACCCGCTTTCCCATTGGCATCAGTTTTCCCGCGGGCTCGGGACTGGTGGCCTTTGCGGCTGCGCTGGGCGTGATGCCGCTGGACATGCCGGAATCCGTGCTGGTTAGGTTCAAGGGCAAGATGCAGCCGGGCGTGACCCTGCGCGATCTGGTGAATGCCATTCCCTACGTGGCGATTCAAAAGGGTTTGCTCACCGTCGAAAAGGCCGGTAAGAAAAATGTGTTTTCCGGACGAGTACTGGAAATAGAGGGTCTGCCGGATTTGAAGGTCGAGCAGGCCTTTGAGTTGTCCGATGCCTCGGCCGAACGTTCGGCCAATGGCTGCACGGTGCGGCTGGGCAAGGCGCCGATTCAGGAATATCTCGAATCCAACATCACCCTGCTGAAGTGGATGATTGCCGATGGCTATGATGACGAGCGTACCCTCCAACGCCGTATCAATGCCATGCAGGCCTGGCTGGACGATCCGCAATTGCTGGAACCCGATGCCGATGCCGAATACGCCGAGATCATTGAGATTGATCTCAACGACATCAAGCAACCCATTGTTGCCTGTCCCAATGATCCGGATGACGTGAAGCTGTTGTCCGAAGTGGCGGGCGCGCCTATTGATGAGGTCTTCATCGGTTCCTGCATGACCAATATCGGTCATTATCGGGCCGCCGGTAAAGTGCTGGAGCAGAGTGGCGCGGTGCCGACGCGGTTATGGATTGCACCGCCCACCAAAATGGATGAGCACCAGCTTACCGAAGAAGGTTATTACGCCATCTTCGGTCGCGTGGGCGCGCGTACCGAGGTGCCGGGGTGCTCGCTGTGCATGGGTAATCAGGCGCGCGTCGCCGATGGCGCGACGGTGTTTTCCACCTCTACCCGCAATTTCCCCAATCGGCTGGGCAAGGATGCCAACGTGTATCTGGGTTCTGCGGAACTGGCGGCGGTCGCGGCGAGCCTGGGTAAACTGCCGTCGGTGGAGGAATATCGCGCGGCGGTGAAACATCTGGAACCGATGGCGGATGATATCTATCGCTATCTCAATTTCCATCAGATGCAGGATTACAAATCGGTAGCGGATACGGTGATGCAGGTGGTGCTTGCCTAAACTGGATTAAAAAATTCCCTGTTGCCAAAGGCGTCCTTTTGAATGGAAAGGGCGCCTTTTTTATTGTTGGATTTGGTAAGCGCCGAGAGCGCCATGGTCAATGCACAGGACGATGATCAGTCTGCGTTGGCCATTTCCAATAATCGTTTCGCCTCTTGCACAATGGCGCGTCGTTGTAGCAGCAACTGCCAGCGTGTGCCTCCACATTGTCGCCATAACACGGCAGAGCGAATCGCGCTTAATAGCACGGCGCGAATCCGGTTCGCCAGATTGGCGTTTGAAATGTAAACGTGTTCGCCTTGCACCATGATGCGCGGTTTAATGGTGCTGATGGTCTGGGAGTAAATGTGCGCCAGGTTGGCAATGACGTTTTCATGCAGCAGTGAGAAATGTTCGACCTGGCTGCTGGCACGTTCGATACCGTTGCCGATGGTTTCCAGCATGCCCGGATTTTTTGTCAGCCGGCGTTCCAGCACCATGATGCCGGCGGCATATTTCGAGATATATAGATCCCTGCTTTTGCCTTCGGTCTCGGACTGTCCGCCCAGCTGTTCGATGAGGGTGCGCAATCCGATCGCCAGCCGGTCGCTATTGCCATAGGCATCTTCGGCCTTATCGACGTTGATCCGAAACAGGCTCTGGATGCAGGCCTCCAGCGCCTGTTCGTCGGCATTGCCGGTGTTGGCTATCTGTTGCACCAGCTGTGTAGCCTGAAATATTCCGGCAAGGGCAATGGTTCGGTCTGTGAGGGTATGGGTCATGGGTGATTTTAAATCGCTATTAATAGGTTAAGCACAAGAAAAAAGGTGCCGGGTTATTGTATGACCCCGCCGCCGAGACATTCATCGGCCTGATAAAACACCACAGACTGTCCCGGCGTAATGGCGCGTTGTGGCGCGTCGAAGTGAACGTGGCACTGATGCGCGTCCAGTTGCGTGATGGTGCAGGGCTGGTCAGCCTGGCGGTAACGTGTCTTTGCAGTGCAGCGAAACGGCAGCTGCTGAGGTGGTTCACTGATCCAGTTGAGCTGGTCGGCACTGAGTTGGTTACGGAACAACAGGGGGTGGTCGTGACCCTGGGCGACGATAAGGATATTGTCCGCCAGATTTTTTCCCACCACGTACCAGGGGTCGCCACTGCTGTTTCGATCCCCGCCAATACCCAGCCCCTGGCGTTGGCCCAGGGTGTAGTACATCAGGCCATCGTGCTGGCCCATGAGCTTGCCGTCGGGGGTCTGCATCGGACCGGGCTGCGCTGGCAAATACTGGCTGAGAAAATCCTTGAATTTTCGTTCGCCGATAAAACAGATGCCGGTGCTGTCTTTCTTGGCGTGATTGGCGAAGCGAGCCTGTTCGGCGAGGCGGCGCACCTCGGGCTTGGTGAGCTCACCCAGCGGGAACCAGGTCTTTTCCAGTTGCTGTTGATTGAGGGCGTGCAGGAAATAGGTCTGGTCCTTGTTGCTGTCTCTGGCCTTGAGCAGGCGGTAATAGCCGTCGCGATAGGCCACCCGGGCATAGTGACCGGTGGCGATGTGGCTGGCGCCTAATTCCAGCGCCTGTTGCAGGAACACCTTGAACTTGATCTCTTTGTTGCACAGCACATCGGGATTGGGGGTGCGCCCGATGCGGTACTCTTCCAGGAAATAGTGAAACACGTTATCCCAGTATTCGCTGGCGAAATTGCGGGTGTGGAGGGGGATGCCGAGCGCCGTGCAGATTTGCGTGGCATCTTGCAGGTCGACGGCCGCGCTGCAATATTCACTGTCGTCGTCCTCTTCCCAGTTTTTCATGAACAGGCCCTGCACCTCGTGCCCCTGTTGCTGCAGCAAACAGGCGGTCACCGATGAATCGACGCCGCCGGAGATGCCCACGACGATCCGCTGCGGGTCGTGTTGCGCATGCTGCTGTGGCGTGGCTTGTGTGCTTGTGTTCACGGTGGCGTTGGGTTCACGGTGTCGCTGGGTTCACAGTATCGAGAGTATCGTTATAAATAGTGTCGTATCAGGGGTTGATGACGTCGTCGCAAAGCGAGAGGGGGTAACGGTAGCCCGCCAGGTAGTCATCGATGCAGCGCAGTACCATGGGGCTGCGCAGCGATTGTTTCAATAGCTCCTCGCGACTCAGCCAGTGGGCGCCGAGGATGCCTTCATCCAGCACCCGATCCGGGTCGTGTCCGCTGGCCGAGCCGCTGTAACAGACGCGCAGAAAGGTCAGCCCATTCTCCGGGTGTACCCAGCGATAGATGCCGGTGATGGCCTCGGGCAGAAATTGCCAGGCGGTCTCTTCGAGGGTCTCGCGGATCACCGCCTCCTGCAGGCTTTCTCCCGCTTCCAGTTGCCCGGCAGGCTGGTTGACGACCGTTTTGTCAGCGTGCCTTTCCTCGACCACGAGGAATCGGCCCTGGTCTTCGATTATGGCGGCTACGGTGACGCGGGGTGTCCATCTCATGCTCGGGAATTGTACGCCATTCCTCGCCTATTTTCCCTTCCCGCCATTCGCCCGGGGCGAGGCCGTCGAGGGACCAGGGACCGATTTTGCAGCGGATCAGGCGCAGGGTAGGGTGGCCGATGGCGGCGGTCATGCGGCGCACCTGCCGATTGCGCCCCTCGGTAATGGTGAGTTCCAGCCAGCGGGTGGGGATCTCTGCGCGCACTCGTATCGGTGGCTGGCGAGGCCACAGTGCGGGCTCGGCGATGAGCCGCGCCTTGGCCGGCGCGGTGATGCCGTCATTTAGGCTGACCCCGTGGCACAAGGCGGCGATGGCTGTATCATCTGGTATGCCCTCCACCTGTACCCAGTAGGTTTTCTCCAGCTTGTGGCGAGGGTGGCTGATCCGGTGCTGCAGGGCGCCATCGTCGGTCAACAACACCAGGCCTTCGCTGTCACGGTCCAGCCGGCCTGCGGGATAGACCCCCTGCAGGCTCACAAAATCGGCCAGGGTCTGGCGGCTTTCACTGTCCGTGAACTGGCAGAGGACGTTAAACGGCTTGTTTAGCAACAACAACATATAGTTGACATTCAAACACAATTAGAAAACAGTGGGACAGTGGTAGCACCCGGCCGGCCGGGGTGCTATTGCGATAAGGCTAATAAGTAAAAATAGCATTATAAACAAATACATGTCTTCGTGTCCCCATCCTGGTGAACAGTGGTTGAAGGTAGGCGGATCGCAATGAGGTTGCCGCAAAGTGCTTAATAATGAAAATTATTCTGCGGCAATTCTGCGGCAATATATAGAGATGCTTTGGATCAGTCAGTATGGAATCTAATCTCAATTTACCACAGGGTACCAGTATTCGTTGGCGCTTTGTGCTTGCGGCCCTGGTTGTCATTGGGCTGGCCCTGCCTGCCGTTTTTTATACCCAGTCCCAGTTGCAGAACGCCTCACAGGACAGTTCTCAATTGGTGCAGGACCATCGTGACCTTGGCTGGGTGCTGAACTCGCTGAAAGATTCACTACAGGTGGCGGAAAGCGCCATCTATCAATATCCCGTATTGCTTGATGATAGTACCTATCGAAAGGTGTTGGTGAGGATTGCGGAAACCAAATTTCAGTCGCAGAAGATTACCGAACATTATGTGGTGAATCGCCACCAGCAGTTTGGCGATTTCGCGGCCAATCTGGATTTTGTGCTCAACCGTCTGGATGAAGAGACAAGGCATCTGTTAGCGGTGTTGTCAAATGTCGAGACACGCTATTCTGCAGCGCCCATTCTGGTCGATGAGTTATTACCCTCTAATCAACGCTTTATCCAGGCTGTTGAACTGTCGATGGTCGAGGCCACCGACTATCCCGATTCTGCCGATCAACAACAGGTGCTGCGCCTGCTGGAAGACCTGCGTTATACCTGGGCACAGCAAATCAGTTCAGTGCGCATTTTTATCGCCAATCGTTCCGGCGTTTTTGGCCAGCCAGACACCAGCATGAAAAAGAACAAAACCAATCGCGAGGTGTACGCGCAGCGCGTGGGTGTTTTGCTGACCCAACTGAAAGAATACGACAATGCCGGGAAACTCGGTTTTCAACAGTCCCAGTCATTAAACACCTTGCTGGAATCAAAGCTGGAATATGACCATGCCTTCCTGAAAGCGGAGAAGATCTATTCTTCCAGGGATTGGCGTGCCGATCTGCCCCTGCTGCGCGACAACATTCGTCCCATCCTCGATCAGGCATGGGGGATCATCGCGCTGATGCAGGAAGAGCTCGATGGTCTGGCCCAGGAAAATGTGCTGAAAACCCTGGACACCGCCGACACACTCTCCACTATTATCTGGGGCTTTGTTGGCTTCATGTTGTTGTTACTGGTGCTTGCCTATCTGGTGTTTGAGTTTTCGATTCGTCAGCCTTTGCTCGAGGTCTCAAAGGCGCTGGATGCCGCCGGTCGGGGCGAAAACTATACCCCGCTGCTGCGAGCGCCGACCAAGGAAACCACTACCCTGGTGAATGCCTTTCGGCATATGCAGGGGCAGGTCACTTCACGACAGATTCGCCTGGAATCGATTCTGGACAATGCGGCGGAGGGGATCATTACCATCGACGAACACGGTATTGTCGAGACCTTTAATGATGCCGCGCAGAAACTGTTTGGCTGCGACGCCACAATGGCCATTGGTAACTCCATCATGACCCTGGTGCGATTCCCGCAGGATAGCGCCTATAAGGATTTTCTGGATCTGCTGGCATCCCCGGTATTGGAAGACGGGAGTCAGGAGACCACGGTGAGTGTCGTGCGCCTGGATGGAACCAGTTTCCCGATGTCTATCAAGGCCAATCGACTGATGATTGAGGGGCGCTTTCTGTATATCGCCATTGTTGAGGATGTCGGTAGCCGCATCGCGATGATGGAACATTTGCGTGAAATGGCGGAACACGATTCATTGACCGGACTACACAATCGCCAGTATCTCCTGTCGGAGCTGGATCGTGTGGTGGAGAATGTGCGTCGCGGTAGCCGACGCAATTTTGCCCTGTTGTATATCGATCTCGATAACTTCAAGTTCGTCAACGATACCCTGGGCCATATGGCCGGTGATCAGGTCCTCATCGAAGTGACGGGGATGTTGCAGCAGCGTAATCGGAAAAGCGATCTGCTGGCGCGCCTGGGTGGTGATGAGTTTGCCATTCTGTTGTATGACATTGAGGAGCAGCAGGTCTTGCAGGCGGCGGAGGCGCATCGCAAATTACTGGACGATTACGTGTTTAAATATGAGGGTTCCGTTATTCAGGTCGGTTGTTCCATCGGTGTCACTCTGTTTGGTCAGGAACCCACCAGTCGGGAGGATCTGCTGGTGCGGGCGGATGTTGCCTGTCATCTGGCAAAACGCTCCGGCCGTAACCGCGTACATGTTTATGACACTGTCGATAAACAAAACATGACCGCGATGACGGAAGACATGGGCTGGGCAAACAAGATCAAAACGGCGATAGAGGAAGACCATTTCTGTCTGGCCTGTCAGCCGATCATGGAATTATCCAGCGGCCAGGTCTTTCGTCAGGAAGTCCTGCTGCGGATGCGTGATGAGATCGGCAATCTGATTTTGCCCGCGGGCTTTATCGGTTCTGCGGAGCGTTTTGGCCTGATGCGTGCGGTCGATACCTGGGTGGTCAATCACGCGATTCAGTATCTGGGCGAACAGTTGCGTCGAAATCCACGGCTACATTTTTCGGTGAACCTTTCCGCCGAATCGGTGGGCGATTTCATCATGCTGGAGACCATCACCAATGCCTTGCAGCGCCACGCCGTGCCACCGACCGCGCTGACCTTCGAAATAACGGAAACCGTTGCCATTGCCAATCTGGGCCCGGCGGTCGAATTCCTGACCCGGCTGCGTAATATGGGTTGTCAGACGGCGCTGGATGATTTTGGCGTGGGTTATTCCTCGTTCGCCTATCTTAAGGATCTGCCGGTGGACTTTGTGAAGATTGATGGTTCGTTTGTGCGAGATATTCATCGCGACAACGTGCAATTGGCCATGGTGCGATCGATGAACGACATTGCCCATGCCATGGGCAAGTATACGGTGGCGGAGTTTGTCGACAACCATGAGGCCAAGTGTATTCTGAAAGAGATGGGGGTGGATTTTATCCAGGGTTATTACATTGGGGTCCCGCGCCTGCTGGGCGATGATGTTCTGTTTCGGACCGAGACGAATGTCATTCGTCTGGTGTAGCTGAGTCTGGCGCCAATGCATGTCACGCATGTCGGTTTTTTCCTTTTGTCATTTCCGCCAGGATTTCCACCCGCCTGAATAGATGATCGTTATTGGCATCCAATTTGCTCTGTTTGCTTATCCTGGCTCCTATCACGCAGTATCGGTATCACCATGAAACGCTCACGACGATTTGAACCTGTAGTCAAGGTGGCGGAAAACCGCGAACAGCAGGCCGCCCAGGCATTGGGTGAGGCGCAGGCGGCGCTGACCCAGGCCCAGCAGCGGCTGGCCGAGCTGGAGCATTACCGTGAAGAATATATCCAGCGCTTCCATGCGACCGGCGCCATGGGCATGTCGGCGGCGAAAATGCTGGATTACCGGGCCTTTCTGGTGAAGCTGGATCGGGCGATCAAGGAACAGGGCCTGGCAGTGGAGCAGGCGGGCAGGCTGGTCGAACGCCAGCGCCACGAATGGTTCAGCCACCGCGGCAAGGTGAAAATGCTGGATACGGTGGTGGCCCGCTTCCAGGCCGATGAGCAGCGCGACGCCGACCGAAAAGAACAGGGCGATCAGGATGACCGCGCCCAGCACACCAAACGCTAATATCCTTTCTCCCTCCTACTCGCTCCTCTCGCGATAGTCCCTGTCGCACATCCTGCCTGTCTGGCACGCTCCTTGCAATATCTAGTCGAGCCCTTAACGACATTCTTCATCAAAGGCTCGCCGAATAACCCAGGCTGAGATAATTCATGATGCACACACTGCGTTTTCACCCGTAAAAAAAGATGACTGAGCTGGCCTTTATTGTCGATACCAGAGATGCCGCATTGCCCGCCGGGCGCGGGGCTGCCGCGGTGTCGTCGGATGCCGCCGGGGGTTTCTCCGGTCTGCTGGGCGAACGCCTGCAGGCGGGGCTTGCCGGGCCGTCGCAAGCCCCTCCACCAGGGGCTGCCCGGCCCGCCCCGGCAGCGGCGCAGGCGGCCCGGCCTGTGCCGGAAAGCGGCACTGCGGCGCCGGTGGCTGGCAGCCCATTGCCGCTTCTGGATGCATACGAGGCCGTGTCCCCTCAGGATCCGTTGTCCGCTGGCTTCGCCGCCGATGCGGCCTTACTCGCGGCGATCACGCAATCTGCGCCACGCGCCCAGCCGACGACGGTGGCAACGGCCGATTCCCTGGAGACGCCGGCGACTGCCGAGGTGCTGGCCGCGGACGGTTTGCTTAACACGCTGTCTGGCACGCTGCCGGCTGGGCAGACGGTGCTGCCGACCGCCCAGCCGACGGGCGCCGCCGTGCTAGCACCACTGGACACCGCAGCGGGTCTTGCACGGCCATTCCTGCCGGTCGCGCCCCAGGGGCTTGCGGCGGAGAAACAGGATGCCCGGCCGGATAACGGCCGGATGCAGGCGCTCAATATCACCCCCGCCTTACTGGCCCAACCCGTCTCCGAATCCGCCCACCGGGCCCTGGTGCTGGCGATGAACGAGGCCGGTCTGGGCCAGCGGGTTGCGCCCGTAGCGGCGGGTCAGGCCGAGGCCTCCCCGGCCCTCAACGCACGACAGTCGGGCCTTGCACCCTTACCCAACGGGCTGATGGCCGCCATGCAGTGGGCGGGGATGACACCCCAGGCGGTGTCCGCCAAGGGTTTTGAACCCGGCGCAGCCAGCCGCCTTGTGGCGCCTCAGCCGGCGGCGTTCAGCGCAGTGACCCCATTGCCCACGGCCAGTGGCGCCGAGGGCATTAGTAGTCTGTTACCCCTGGGAGCATCCTTGAGTAGCAGCAGTAGCCTGGGCGCCGGTTTTATGCCGACGCTGCCGGTTTCTACGCCGGTTGGGCAGGCGGGGTGGGCGAACGAGCTGGGGCAACGTGTGGCCTGGCTGGCACAGGGCGAGCTGCGGGAGGCGCAGTTGCAACTTCACCCCCGCAGTCTCGGTCCGGTTGAGGTGCGCATTGCCTATGGCCACGAGCAGCAGCTGAATGTCAGTTTTACCGCCGCCAACCCGCTGGCACGGGAGGCGCTGGATGCCGCCCTGCCGCGGCTGCGTGAAATGTTTGAACAGCAGGGGCTGACCCTTGCGGATGCGAATATCTCCCAGCACTCCTTTGCGGATCAGCGTCAGCAGCAGGGTGAGGAAGGCGATACGGCACCGCGACCCGGTACCTGGTCCAGCGAGGTCGATAGCCTCACCGAACAGGCCACAGTGTCGAACGTCCTGTTGATGGGCAGGGGCATGCTCGACGCCTACGCCTAGTACTTCTTCGCAGCGGGAGGCGACCAGGCCAGGCCCGCCAGGCTATAATTCCGATCCGTCCCGTCACGTGATCCACGCCACTAAAGTTTCGCAGTCAGGACTCGATAGTATTCGGGAATGGAATCATTGCTGATGCCCGTTTTATCGTCACTGGCCGCCAGGCGGTGGCAATTTTGGCGCATGGCAGGGACGAAAACTGATTAACTTGAGGTGAGATATGGGATTTAGTGCAAATTTATCGAGCGACGGCAGCCTGCTGACGATGGCGATTGAAGGGCGATTCGATTTTAATATCCATTCGGAATTTCGCAATTCCTACCGGGATCTGCCGGCGACCACAAAGTTCGTGATTGACCTGGGCAAGGCGACCTTTATGGACAGCTCGGCGATGGGCATGTTGCTGCTGCTCAGGGAGCATGTCGGCGAGAAGACGGAGAGTATCCGCCTGCAAAACTGCAAACCCGATGTCCGCAAGATCCTCTCGATATCGAACCTGGACAAGATGTTCATCGTCGAATAGGGCGTTTGCGAACTCTTTCATTTGCCGGCCGCTTTTCAGGCTAGTCTTCCTGCGGTGGCAATTCCCCCGTCAGGCTGCGCAAAAAGGCCGCAATGTCGTTGACCGCCGCTTTTGACAGCGGCTTGTTGAACTGAGTCTTCCCCATCACCCGTATTGCCTCTTCCAGCGTGTCGACTGCGCCATGGTGGAAATAGGGCGCGGTCAGCGCAATATTTCTGAGCGGCGGAACCCGCCACAGGTAACGCTCCTGCGGATCGCCCGTGTGGGCAAATCGCCCTAAATCATCGAGCAGGTGGTATTGCCGGTCGTAATGTGAGCCCAGGTTATTGGGGAACAGCTCGTAAAAACCATCCCCCATTTTCAATGCCGGCCCCGGTGCCGGTCCCGCAAAGTTGGCGCCAAAATGGCAGGCCAGACAGCCCGCCTCGTTGAATGCCTCGATCCCCCGTTTGGCCGCCGCGGAAATCGCCGCCTCGTCGCCGGCAATATAGCGGTCAAAGGCGCTATTGCGGGCCAGCAGGGTCCGTTCATAGCTGCTGATCGCGCGGGCAATATTGTCCCCACTGATACCGTAGAAAACCCCACTGTCCGCCGGAAATGCCGCACTAAAGGCCTTTTGGTACTCGCTGTCCTGGCCGAGCCAGAGCACCAGCGCACCGATGTTTGGCCAGCCGGAAATGACCGGGTCGCGCAGATGATCCAGCGTCTGTGCCTCCAGGCTGGTGGCGCGCCCGTCCCAGTACAACACGGTTTGAAAACCGATATTCCAGAGGCCGGGTGCCGAGCGCAGGCTGGTTTTGCCATGCTGGCCGATGGCGAGCGCCCGGTTGTCATCGCCGCCCTTGGCCAGCTGATGGCAGCTGTTGCAGGATAGTTTGCTACCGGCACCCAACAGCCGCTGGTCGAAGAACAGGCGTTTGCCCAGGGCGATCTTCGCGGGGGTTGGGGGATTGTCCGCCGGGAAGGACGGCGTTTCCGGCAGGCTCTGCAGGTAATCAAAGGCCAGTGCCGGACTCGTCAGCAAAAGGCATAGCCATGCCGTTACTAATGCCGTGACAGTGAAATGGGTCAACCGAGCCATTTTTTCTCCAGTGTGTGCGGGTCGTGTGGGCCACGCATTTTACCTGAGCGACCCGGGGTGTCGAGCGGCAAACCGTGCTGCGTAGCGCGCGAGGCGCTGGAGTGTCTGACGGAATCCCGGCTGCGGAGGGCGGCCCAGTCAGTCAAAAAACCGGCAACCTCGCCCAGAGCATTTCTAACTCATTGAATATATTCGTTAATATAATCACGTCGGTGCTGGCATAGCATTTGCTACAAGTGTGCGTAGGCGCCTTACGCAAACAGGTACTGCAAACAGGTCCTTCAGTAAACAGGTACTGCAAACAGGTATTGAAAGGAAATAATGATGGTTGATGAAGACGAGAACGAACAGGCACCAGCAAAGCCAAAGGGTTCACTGATCACCAAGATCTTGCTGTTTGGTGTGTTGCCATTGATGGCGGGAACGATTCTGGTGGTTGGCAGCCTGTTTATTGCCGGCGTCATCCCCGGTGCGGCTGACAACGCGACGACGGTGGCGGCCGACAGCGAGGGCGAGGATGGCGAGGAGGGTGATGGCGAAGAGGGCGGTGAAGCGGTGGAACATACGGGACCCGCTGTGTATATGCCTATAGACCCGGCCTTTGTGGTGAATTTTGCCAGTCAGGGCAAGGCGCGCTTCCTGCAGATTACCGTCGAGGTGATGACCCGTGATGCGACGGTGCCCGACAAGGTCAAGTTACACATGCCGGTGATCCGCAACAATCTGATGCTGTTGTTCAGCACCCAGACCTACGACACCGTGAGCACCCTGGAAGGCAAGGAGTCGCTGCGCGAAGAGTCGCTGGAAGTGGTGCAGCAAATCCTGGAAGAGGAAACCGGCGATCCCGGTATCGAAGCCGTCTATTTCACGAGTTTTGTGATGCAGTAACCGATGTGTCGATTGGCCCATTCCGTACTTGATGATGACTAACCTTAACTAGAGATGCATTGACGACATGGCAGTTAACGACCTTTTATCTCAAGACGAAATTGATGCCTTGCTACATGGTGTTTCCAGTAGCGATATTGATACCGACGTTGATGAATTTTCAGATGGTGAAGCCAGAACCTATGACTTCACCACGCAGGACCGTATTGTCCGTGGGCGCATGCCCACGCTGGAAATGATCAACGAGCGTTACGCCCGTTTATTCCGCATCAGTATTTTTAATCTGCTGCGGCGCAGTGCGGAAATATCCGTGGGTGGTGTGCAGATGCTGAAGTTTTCAGAATATGTGCATAGCCTGTTCGTCCCCACCAGCCTGAACATGGTGCGTGTCTCGCCATTGCGCGGCACGGCCTTGTTCGTGCTGGATCCACGCCTGGTATTCACCGTAGTGGATAATTATTTTGGGGGCGATGGCCGCTTCCACGCAAAGATTGAAGGCCGGGAGTTTACGCCGACGGAATTACGCGTTGTGGACATGATTCTCGAGCAGGTGTTCGTGGATCTGAAAGAGGCCTGGTCGCCGGTCATGAAACTGGCCTTCGAGAAACTGAACTCGGAAGTGAATCCGCAGTTCGCCAATATCGTAAGCCCCAGCGAAGTGGTGGTGGTAAACACCTTTCATGTCGAGATCGAGGGTGGTGGTGGCGATTTCCACATCACCATGCCCTACGCAATGCTGGAGCCGATTCGTGAAATTCTGGGTGCGGGTGTGCAAAGCGATCGTAATGATATGGATGATCGCTGGGTGCATTCGTTACGGGAAGAAGTGAAAAGTTCCAATGTCGCCCTCTCCTGCGCCCTGGCGCACACCGAGCTGAGTTTGCGTGATGTCGTCGAGATGAAAAAGGGCGACATTATTCCGCTGGATATTCCTGACCTGGTGACCCTGTGTGCGGAGGGCGTGCCGGTATTTCGAGGCAAGTACGGTATTTCTCGCGGCAATATGGCGGTGAAAATCAGGGAACAGGTTTCAATTTCGAGTCACGAGGCTCAAACAACTGGTAAAGAGGTGACCCATGGTTGATGAAACGGGTGCTGACAATGAAAGTGTTGCAGATGAATGGGCGGATGCCCTGAATGAGCAGGGCGAGGCAGAGTCATCTGCTGATGCCGACTGGGGTGCTGCTCTTGAAGAGCAGGAGATGGCCGAATCTAAGGGTGTTGAACAGGTGGCGATGCAGAATCTTGTGGATGAGGGTGGTGCTGGCAATATCGGTGACAGGAACCTGGATGCCATTCTTGATATCCCCATTTCGATCGCGTTGCAGATTGGTTCAACCAAAATCAGCATACGAAACCTTCTCAAACTCAATCAGGGCTCTGTGGTAGAGCTGGACAGGCTGGCGGGCGAACCGCTGGATGTCCTGGTCAATGGCACCCTGATTGCGCATGGTGAGGTGGTTGTGGTGAACGAGAAATACGGCATTCGCCTGACGGATGTGATTAGCGCGGCTGAACGCATTCAGAAACTGAAATAGCAGATACCTTCATATGATGACCCTCCGAATATCCGGTTTTATGCTGCTGATGCAGGCCAGTAGTCTTGTGCATGCGGTCGTTGAGTCCGGTGCGGGAAAGCTGGCCGAATCACTGGCCGAAACAAAACCGCTTTCGGGTAGCGGTCTATCCGATCCCAATATGGCCGGCAGTCTGCTGCAGACCACCCTGGGTCTGCTGGTGGTGCTGGCGGTGATCGGTGGGGCGGCCTGGGCATTCAAACGGTTTGGCAATTTTCAGACCGGCGTGCAGGGAAAACTGAAGATTGTCGGTGGCATTTCGCTCAGTGCCCGCGAAAGGGTGGTGTTGTTGCAGGTCGGCGATACGCAGCTGGTGGTGGGCGTGGCGCCCGGCCAGATACAGACCCTGCATGTGCTGGATACGCCTCTGCCGGTCGATGCTGACGGTGACTCCGCCACGAGTTTCTCCTCGAAGCTGCAATCCGCCATGGCCCGGCATGTGGCGAAACGCACTGTCGGCAGGGACTCGATGGTGGATAAATCGGCTGGCAAAAACTGATGGCAGGCAAGCTAACAGGATTTAGATGCATCGCCGCGACCATGGCCTGGTTAACCCCGGTTCTGTTATTGGCACTTTTCCCGTCAATCTCGCTTGCCGCTGATCCGGGTATGCCGGTGCTGTCGGTAACCACCGAAGCGGATGGTGGCCAGACCTATACCATGGGCCTGCAGGTGCTGGCCCTGATGACGGCCTTCAGCCTGCTACCGGCGGCGCTGATTATGCTGACCTCATTTACACGCATCATTATCGTGTTGTCGATTGTGCGGCAGGCCGTCGGTATGCCGCAGGCACCGTCCGGCCAGATCTTGATCGGGCTGGCGCTGTTTCTCACCATCTTTGTGATGTCGCCGGTATTTACCAAGGTCTACGAGGATGCCATCAATCCCTATCTGGAAGAAAAGCTGCAGGCCGGGGAGGCGTTTGATAAAGCGGCCGGGCCCTTCAGGGAATTTATGCTGGCGCAAACACGCGAAAAGGATTTGAGCCTGTTTGCCGAGATTGCCGACGTCGGTGAGATCAATACCGCCGACGATATTCCCTTCACACTGCTGATGCCGGCGTTCGTGACCAGCGAACTGAAAACGGCCTACCAGATCGGCTTTCTGATTTTTATTCCCTTTCTTATCATCGACCTGGTGGTCGCCAGTGTGCTGATGGCGATGGGTATGATGATGCTGTCCCCGATGATCATTTCACTGCCGTTCAAGATCATGCTGTTTGTGTTGGTTGATGGCTGGGCAATGGTGATGGGAACGCTGGCCTCCAGTTTTTATGTGTAGTTTTTATTATTAAGTCACATGAAAAGGATGCCCTTCAATCAAGACGCGCTGAAAATACATCCGTGTACGCTCGACAGCAGCATCCTGCTGCTGACGGTCTTGATTGAAGGGCATCCTTTCCATGCGCCTTGTTAGTATGTGTAATGCCGCCGCGCGTTTTGAACACGGCTTTTAACGGATAACGAAAATGACTCCAGAAATGGTAATGACGGTTGCAAAGCAGGCCCTCGAACTGGTGCTGTTGATGACGGCGGTGATCCTGTTGCCCGCACTGGCGGTGGGTCTGCTGGTGAGTATGTTCCAGGCCGCCACCCAGTTGAACGAACAGACTCTCAGTTTTATCCCGAAGCTGGGCATCACCTTCGTGACCCTGCTGGTGGCCGGTTCGTGGCTGTTGCAGTTGCTGATGACCTATACCAAACGCCTGATCACCGACATCCCCATGATTATCGGCTAACAACAATACCCAGGATGTGATCTAAATGATGACCCTTGCCAGTTCAGAAATCATGTCATGGGTCGGAACCTTCATGTGGCCGCTGTTTCGCATCGCGGCCCTGGTGGGGGCCGCGCCGGTGTTTGGCGCACGCACCGTTCCCGTCACCGCAAAGCTGGCCTTCTCGGTCGTACTGACCATGATCGTGGTACCGATCATGCCGCCCGTGCCGGTGGTCGATCCCCTGAGTGGCGAAGCGATTCTGATTGTGCTCAACCAGCTGTTAATCGGTGCGGCCATGGGTCTGGCACTGCAATTGGTGTTCGCCATGTTTATTGTCGGCGGCCAGATCATCGCCTTCCAGATGGGGCTGGGCTTCGCCTCCATGGTGGATCCTGGCTCCGGCACCCAGGTGCCGGTGATCAGTCAGTTTTACGTGATCATTCTTACCCTGGTGTTTCTGGCACTGGATGGACATCTGGTGTTTATCGACGTGGTGGTGGACAGCTTCCGCACCCTGCCCATCGGCATCAATGGTCTGACCCGAGAGGGTATGTGGCAGCTGGTGTTATGGGGCGGCAACATGTATGCCGGCGCGGTGCAGATTGCCTTGCCCGCCATTGCATCCCTGCTGCTGATCAATCTCACCTTCGGCGTGGTTACCCGTTCTGCGCCACAGTTTAATATTTTTGCGATCGGTTTTCCGGTGATCATGGTGGCCGGATTTTTTATCATGATGGCGACACTCTCGGTGCTGCTTCCACAAATCAATAACCAGCTGGCCGCGTCCTTTGAATTTATGCGCGCGCTGGCGGGTGGGATTTAAGGGAGGCAGACGACTATGGCTGAGAATCAGAACGGTCAGGAACGTACCGAACAGGCGACGGAGAAACGCAAAAAGGAATCGCGCGACAAGGGCGAGATTGCGCGTTCCAAGGAATTGACGACGGTGATCCTGTTGCTGGTCTCGGGCAGCGGTTTCTTTTTTCTGGGCAGTGGCCTGATCAAGGACCTGATGCAGATCCTGCGTGACAGCCTGAGCATCGAGCGCGACAGAATCTTCGATATCGGCACCTACCCCGTGTTGTTTCTGGATACCGTGCACACGGCGATTTCGGCCGTATTTCCGCTGTTTCTGTTGCTGGTGATTGCCGCGGTCATTGCGCCGATGGCCATGGGTGGCTGGTCGTTCAGCCTTAAACCGATAACGCCGGATCTCAAGAAACTCGATCCGATTAAGGGCATGGGACGGGTCTTTTCCGTCAAGGGCCTGATGGAACTGGTCAAGGCGCTGGCCAAATTTCTACTCGTCGGCGCGGTTGGCTACTGGTTGTTACAGGGAAAGCTGGACGACTTCCTGGGCCTCAGTAATCAGAATCTGGAGCAGGGACTTTCGCAACTGGGTTCCGAACTGATCTGGGCCTTCATTCTGCTGAGTAGCGCCCTGTTGCTGGTCGCCGCGGCAGATGCGCCGTTTCAGCTGTGGGATCACAGCCGTAAGCAGAAGATGACCCGCCAGGAGGTCAAGGACGAACACAAGGAAACCGATGGCAACCCTGAGATGAAGGGCAGGGTGCGGCAGAAGCAGCACGAGATATCGCAGCGGCGCATGATGCAGGAGGTGCCCAAGGCCGACGTGGTCATCACCAATCCGACCCATTACGCCGTGGCCATACGTTACGACCAGTCGGTGATGGGCGCACCGATTATTGTGGCCTCCGGCGCCGATGAGGTGGCGGGTCATATCCGTCGCATTGCACTCGCCAACGATGTGCCGATCTTATCCGCGCCACCGCTGGCGCGCGCCCTTTATCACAACTGTGAGCTGAATGATGAAATCCCCACTGGCCTGTTCCTCGCCGTCGCGCAGGTGCTGGCCTATGTCTATCAACTGCGTCATTACGAGCGGGAAGGGGGTCTGTCACCCAAGTTTAATTCTGATGTGCCCATCCCTGATGACCTTAGAAGAGATACCTGATCATGAACTTTACTGAATTTACCGCATCGGCACAGCGCCTATTGAAGAACGGCCTGGGCACGCCCATTCTGTTGATGATGCTACTGGGCATGATGGTGGTGCCATTACCCCCGTTCCTGCTGGATATCTTTTTCACCTTCAATATTTCGCTGGCCCTGATCATTGTGCTGGCGGCGGTGTATGTGAAGCGGCCGCTGGATTTTGCCGCTTTCCCCACGGTGATCCTCTTGGCTACCTTGTTACGGTTAGCCCTGAATATCGCCTCGACCCGCGTGGTGCTGCTGGAAGGTCATACCGGCACCGATGCGGCGGGCCAGGTGATTCGGGCCTTTGGTGAATTTGTGGTGGGCGGTAACACCGCCGTCGGTCTGGTGGTGTTCCTGATTCTGGTGATCATCAACTTCGTGGTGGTTACCAAGGGCGCCACCCGCGTGGCGGAGGTGAGTGCGCGTTTTACCCTGGACTCCATGCCGGGCAAGCAGATGGCGATCGATGCCGACCTCAATGCCGGGATGATTACCCAGGAGCAGGCCAGGGCGCGCCGCGACGAGGTCTCGCAGGAGGCGGATTTTTACGGTTCCATGGACGGTGCGGGCAAGTTTGTCCGTGGTGACGCCGTGGCCGGCATCCTGATCCTGGTGATCACCATCATCGGCGGCCTGACGGTGGGGATGTTACAGCACGACATGGGCCTCGCCGACGCCGCCCATAACTACACCTTGCTGACCATCGGTGACGGCCTGGTGGCCCAGATTCCCGCCCTGCTGTTATCGACCGCAGCGGGCCTGATGGTGACGCGGGCCTCGACCTCCAGCGATATGGGCGGCCAGGTGCTGGCGCAGCTGTTCAACCATCCCCGGGCGCTGGCCATCACCGCCGGTATTCTGGCTGTCATGGGTGTGATTCCGGGTATGCCGAATGTGGCCTTTCTGTCGTTTGCCGCGCTTGCCGGTGGCGCCGCCTACTGGATCGCGCAGCGCAACAAAAGGGCCGAGGCCCAGCCGCTGGCCGCGCCGGCGCCGGTGCCCAGCCAGGAGAGCCGCGAATTGAGCTGGGATGACGTCGAGGCCGTCGACATGATCGGCCTGGAGGTGGGCTATCGGCTGATCCCCATGGTGGACCGTAGTCAGGGTGGTCAGTTGATGGGCCGCATCAAGGGCGTACGCAAGAAACTGTCGCAGGAGCTGGGTTTCCTGATCCCCTCGGTGCACATCCGCGACAACCTGGACCTGGCCCCCAATGCCTACCGGATCACCCTGATGGGGGTACCCGTGGGTGAGACCGAGATCCAGCCGGAGCGCGACATGGCCATCAATCCCGGCCAGGTGTTCGGTTCCATCCCGGGCACGCCGACCAAGGACCCCGCGTTCGGCCTGGATGCGGTGTGGATCGAATCGGCCCAGCGCGATCAGGCGCAGAGCCTCGGCTACACGGTGGTGGATTCCAGCACCGTGGTGGCGACCCATCTCAGCCACATCCTGCAGGAGCACGCCGCCGAGATGCTGGGCCATGAAGAGGTGCAGCAGCTGCTGGACAAGCTCAGCAAGTCCGCCCCCAAGCTGGTGGAAGATCTGGTGCCCAAACAGCTGTCGCTGGCGACGGTGTTGAAGGTGCTGCAGAGCCTGTTGCAGGAAAAGATCCCGATCCGCGATATGCGCACCATCGCCGAAACATTGGCGGAACACGCGCCCATGAGTCAAGACGCCGGCGCATTGACGGCCGCCTCGCGGGTCGCTCTGGGGCGCTCTATCGTTCAGCAGATCAGTGGAATGGGGGCCGATCTGTCGGTTGTCACCCTGGACCCAACTCTGGAACAGATATTGCATCAGACCCTGCACGGCGGCGCAGAGGGTGGTGGACTGGAGCCGGGGCTGGCAGAAAAACTGCACCGGTCCCTGGTCGAAGAGACCCAGCGTCAGGAAGCAGCGGGGCGCCCGGCGGTGTTATTGGTGTCGCAGGCGGTTCGGACACTGATGGCGCGTTTTGTCAGACACAGCATACCGAATCTGCATGTACTGGCATTTAACGAAATACCGGACAACAAACAGGTCAAGATCATGGCCACGGTGGGCGCCTAGAAGGTTGTCGGCAATGATCACCAGAGGTAGTTAGAGATGAAGATAAAGCGTTTTTTTGCGAAGGAGATGCGACAGGGGATTCGCCAGGTGCGTGAAGCACTGGGTGCCGACGCAGTCATTTTATCGAATACGCGGGTCAACGGGGGTGTGGAGATCGTGGCCGCGGTGGATTACGACGAATCACTGCTGCAGGCCGAGACGGTGGGGCAGGATGTGCTGAGCAACCCGGCGAGTGCGCCGGCAGGCAAAAAGGCAGCGCCCAGGGCGAATCCCTTCGCCGCTGAGTCGTCGCTGGCAGCGGACAGCGTGTCGATCAGTAGCGCCGCCTTGCCCGAGCTGAAATTTTCCACGCTGCGTGAGCAGCAACACGCGCTGGGCGAGATCCCCCGCAATAGCATTGATCAACCCTCCCTGGCCTCGCGTTACGCATCAGCACCCTCAGACAACGCATCAGCCACCTCTTCATCTACCTCTTCAACGACGTACCACGACCGACCGGCAAAGGCCGCTGGCCACGGTTATGAACGCATCGAGTGGTCGCAGGATCCGGCCATCCTGGAACTGAAAAATGAACTCAAGGACATGCGCAGCCTGCTGGAGCAGCAGCTGTCCGGCCTGGCCTGGGGCGAGCTGACGCGACGTGATCCGCTACGCGCAAAGCTGACCCGCTGCCTGCTGGAACTGGGCCTGAGCCCCACCATCTGCGAACGTGTCGCGGACGCCGCCGGCAAGCATGCAGACTTCGATAACACCTGGCGGCATGCGCTGGCCATCCTGGCCCATAGCCTGCCCGTCGACAGCACCGATTTTCTGGAGCAGGGTGGCGTGGTGGCACTGGTCGGCGCCACCGGCGTCGGCAAAACCACCACCATTGCCAAACTGGCGGCACGCTATGCCCTGCGTCATGGCAGCGAGCGCGTCGCCATGGTCACCACCGACGGCTATCGCATCGCGGCACACGAACAGCTGCGCACCTATGGCCGCATTCTCGATATCCCGGTGCGCATCGCCAACAACCACGATGAACTGGTGGAGGCATTGAAGCTATTGTCGGACCGCGATCTGGTGCTGGTGGATACCGCCGGCATGAGCCAGCGTGATATCCGCCTGACCGAGCAGTTCCAGCTCATCCAGAAGAGCGCGCCGAGCATCAAGACCTATCTGGTATTGTCCAGCACCACCCACCGCGCAGGGCTGCGTGAAATCACCACCGCCTTCGGTGAGGCAAAACTGGACGGCTGCATTCTGACAAAACTGGACGAGACCACCAGCCTGGGTGGCGCCCTGTCTGCGGTGATGGAACACGAATTGCCGGTCGCGTACGTGAGTGACGGACAGCGGGTGCCGGAGGATATTCATATTGCGCGAGGCCATAGCCTGATCAATCAGGCGGTGCTGATCGCACAGGAGACCAACCAGGCCCTGAAACAGGAATCTTTAAATCTAGCGTTTAGCGGGATGGTGGCAAATGCTCATGGCTGAAACAATTGATCAAGCAGCAGGGTTGCGCCGCATGGTAAAACCGCAACCGGTGCGAGTGATCGCAGTAACCAGTGGTAAGGGCGGCGTGGGTAAAACCAATGTCTCCGTCAATCTCGGTATCAGCCTCGCCAGTCAGGGTAAGGACGTCATGCTGATGGATGCCGATCTGGGCCTGGCAAACGTGGATGTGATGTTAGGTCTACAGCCGAAATACGACCTGTCGCATGTGTTAAGCGGCGAACGCACCCTGGATGAGGTGATGTGCACCGGACCCCAGGGCATAAAACTGGTTCCTGCCTCGTCGGGCATTCAGGCCATGGCGGAGCTGAGCACCGTGCAACACGCCGGCGTGATCAGCGCCTTTAGTGAAATCAGTTGCCCACCCGACGTGTTGATCGTGGATACCGCGGCAGGCATCTCGGATAACGTGGTGACCTTCTCACGCGCCGCGCAGGAAGTGGTGGTGGTGGTGTGTGATGAGCCGGCCTCCATTACCGACGCCTATGCGTTGATCAAACTCCTCAATCGTGAATACGGCATTTACCGCTTTCGCGTGGTCACCAATATGGTGGAGAGCGCACAGGACGGACGCGCGCTGTATAACAAAATCCTGCGAGTGACGGATCGATATCTGGATGTGGCCCTGGATTTCATGGGGATTGTCCCGTTTGATGAATTTTTACGTAAGGCAGTACAGAAGCAAAGAGCGGTGGTAGAAGCCTACCCGCGCAGTAAATCAGCACTGGCATTCAAGAAACTTGCCAGTAGAGTCGATAGTTGGCCAGTGCCTGCGAGTGCTGGCGGTCAATTGGAATTTTTTGTTGAGAGGCTAATTATGGCCAGCCAGCACGGAACAGGAGCGTCGATATGAGTGGAGCTGTTATGTATGCCGAGGCACAAGCTTATGATCAACCCTTTGATCAGAGCATAGATTTTGACTCACAGGTAAAACAGTATGCGCCACTGGTGAAACGCATTGCGTATCACCTGATGGCACGCCTGCCACCCAGCGTGCAACAGGATGATCTCATCCAGGCGGGGATGATCGGCCTGTTGGAGGCATTGCGAAATTATGATGCCACCCAGGGGGCCAGTTTCCAGACCTACGCACGCATCCGTATTCGCGGCGCCATGCTGGATGAGATTCGCAAGAATGACTGGGCACCACGCTCCGTGCATCGCAAGGCAAGAATGGTGGCCGAGGTGGTGCGCAATATCGAAAACAGCACCGGACGTGATGCCCGCGACCAGGAAATCGCCAGGGAACTGGATGTGTCGCTGGAGGAATACCATCGGTTATTGCAGGAGGCCAGCGGTCACCGGGTGTTCAGTTATGAAGAACTGGATGTCGAGTCGCATGGTGGCGCGGAATCCCTAACGCAAAAGGTATCGGGTCCCCTGGAAGGGCTGCAAACAGAAGATTTCAGACGCAGCCTTGCCGATGCGATTGCCGGCCTGCCGGAACGCGAACGGCTGGTGATGACCCTGTATTACGATGAAGAGTTAAACCTGCGCGAAATTGGCTCGATCCTGGGCGTGAGTGAATCGCGTGTTTGCCAGATTCACAGCCAGGCGGTGATTCGTCTCCAGTCACGAATGACGCATTGGGTCAATGGCGACTGATTTCTGTCGCTATGTATGAAGAAGCAAAACAGATCTGGAACCGGAGGATGTCTTGGATAACAACATGAAAATCCTCATTGTGGATGATTTTTCGACAATGAGGCGCATTATCAAAAATCTGCTACGCGACCTGGGTTATACCAATACCCAGGAGGCGGATGATGGCCTGACCGCACTGCCGATGTTGAAGGGTGGCAATTTTGACTTCCTGGTGACCGACTGGAACATGCCCGGCATGCAGGGGATCGAGCTGCTCAAAGAGGTCCGGGCAGACGCCAGTCTGGCAAGCCTTCCGGTGTTGATGGTGACCGCAGAACAAAAACGCGAACAGATCGTCGAGGCGGCACAGGCCGGGGTTAATGGCTACATCGTTAAGCCATTCACGGCACAAACACTCAAGGAAAAAATCGATAAGATTTTTGAGCGCATTGAAGGCGGGGGCTGATTATGGGGGGCGATGTGCAGGAAAATATTGAGGGAGTGGATGAGGATATCCTCTATCGTGCCGAGGAAATGGTGCGGGCGATGCAGGAGGGTAATGACAGGCAGGCAGGTGAGCTGTTGCAGTACATATCCAGTGCCCGTGAATCCGGACTGTATAACGAAGTCGGGAAAATGGCCCGTGGCCTGCACGATGCGTTAAACACATTTTGTTCAGAGACGCGCATTGATGAACTGGCGGAGGATGAAATTCCTGATGCGAGATCGCGTCTGCGTCATGTGATTACCCTGACGCAGAAATCGGCCGATCGGTCGCTGACCGCCGTCGAAAATACCTTGCCTCGCTGTGACGAACTGTCCGGCAAGATCAGTGAGCTGGGCAAGGCCTGGCAGAATTTCAAGCGCCGCGAGATGTCGGTAGAGCAGTTTCGTGAGCTGAGTACAAAACTGGAGACATTTTTCAGTGAGGCCGAGGAGGAAACCTCCGCCATCCGCAGCGGCCTGAATGAGGTCATGATGGCCCAGGATTTCCAGGACCTGACCGGACAGATTATCACCCGTGTCATTGAGCTGGTTGAAGAGGTTGAAGGCAACCTTGTCGAACTGGTTCGCCTGACCGGCGTGCGTAAGACGCCCTCGACGACGAATGATAATGACCGGGCAGAAGCAATCAAGGCCGAGGGTCCGCATGTCCCTGGCCTGGGTGACAACAAGGTTGTCAACGGACAAGATGATGTTGATGACCTGCTGTCGAGCCTTGGATTCTGATGCGACTAATCAAAGTAACGAATAGGCGAGCAAAGGGTTAAGCATGGCAATGGATGATGATGCAGAATTGTTGCAGGATTTTCTGGTTGAGGCCGGAGAGATTCTTGAACAATTAAATGAGCAATTGGTCGATCTGGAGCAGCGACCGGATGACTCTGAACTGCTGAATGCGGTTTTTAGAGGTTTTCACACCATCAAGGGTGGTGGCAGCTTTTTGAGCCTCACTGCGCTGGTTGAGGTCTGTCATCGGGCGGAAGACGTGTTTAATGCGCTGCGTAATGGCGAGCGCAAGGTCGACGCGAAATTGATGGACGTGATCTTGCCGGTGCTGGACGTGGTCAATCATCAGTTTGATGAGATCCGGGCCGGCGAGGAGCCGACGCCCGCCGAACCTGCACTGATGGCGCAGCTTGAATCCTTGCTACACCCCAGCGCAGAGGCCGAGCCCGACAACAGTGCCGCAACGAACAATAGTCCCGCGGCTGACGCGCCACAGGAAGCGGCGCCGGCAGAACCAGCCAGCGCCGATTCACTGGACGCCGAGTTTGAGGCCATTATCGATGCGGCCCAATCCGCCGCTCCTGCCCCTAAGGCGAACAGCGATGAAATCAGCGAAGATGAATTCGAGGCGCTGCTCGACCAACTGCACGGTGGCGGAAAGCCGGCCGGTAAACCTGCCGCCGACAAGGACATAACAAAAACTAGCGCTCCGGCAGCGGCAGACGATGGCGAGATCACCGATGATGAATTCGAGGCCCTGCTGGATCAATTGCATGGTGGCGGGAAACCGACCGGCAGCAAAGCTCCGGCGCCCGCGGCTGCGGTAAAGGCGACACCGGCCGCGCAGGACAAGGTCGGCGCGGCGAAGGCCGACACTCCAGCACCCGTCACCGCCAGCCGTACACCGGCCGAAAAGCCGGAAGCGGCACCAGAGAAGGTGGCAGTCGCCGCAACGGCCGTGAAAGAACCGCCGCCGCAGGCAGAAACCACGGTGCGTGTCGACACCAAACGCCTGGACGACATCATGAATATGGTCGGTGAGCTGGTGCTGGTGCGCAATCGCGTTGCCACGCTCGGCCTGGCCAAGCGTGACGATGAAATGGCGATGGTGGTTGCCAATCTGGATGTGGTGACGGCCGACCTGCAGGCCGCGGTGATGAAGACCCGCATGCAGCCCATCAAAAAGGTATTTGGTCGTTTTCCACGCGTGGTGCGTGATCTGGCGCGCAACCTCAAGAAAGAGGTGAATCTCGAATTACGGGGCGAGGAAACCGATCTCGACAAGAATCTGGTCGAGGCCCTGGCGGACCCGTTGGTGCATCTGGTGCGCAATGCCGTCGACCATGGTATTGAAATGCCCGATCAGCGCGAGGCCGCCGGCAAGCCGCGCACCGGCACGGTGGTATTGACCGCCGAACAGGAAGGCGATCACATCCTGTTGATGATTCAGGACGATGGCAAGGGAATGAATCCGAACAATCTCCGTCAGGCCGCGGTCGCCAAGGGGATGATGGATCAGGAGGCGGCGGATCGGCTTGAAGACCGAGAGTGTTACAACCTGATATTCGCCCCGGGATTTTCCACCAAGGTAGAGATTTCCGATGTGTCCGGCCGTGGCGTCGGTATGGATGTGGTGAAAACCCGCATCAGTCAGCTCAACGGTACGGTCGATGTCGATTCGGTAGAGGGTCGTGGCAGCATCATTCGGATTCAGGTGCCGCTGACGCTGGCCATCATGCCGACCTTGATGGTGCTGCTGGAAAAACAGATTTTTGCCTTACCGCTGGCCAGCGTGAATGAAATATTCCATCTCGATCTGACCCGTACCAATGTGATCGATGGTCAGCTGGTGGTGATGGTGAGAGACAAGGCGCTGCCGCTGTTTTATCTGCGTCGCTGGCTGGTGGCGGGTGCCCAGTATGAGGAGCTGCCTAAGGCGGGTCATGTGGTGGTGGTGAGTATCGGCGCACAGCGGGTCGGTTTTGTGGTGGACCAGTTGATCGGTCAGGAAGAGGTGGTGATCAAGCCACTGGGTGCCCTGCTGCATGGAATGAAAGGCCTTGCCGGCGCCACGATTACCGGCGATGGCCGTATTTCATTGATTCTGGATATCCCGGGCCTGATGCAGACGTATGCCCGGAGGCTTTAACCAGGCCTACTCAGGAATTCAATGAAAATTGATAATAATGAAAACTATTTCACAGCCATTTTCTTACTACCGATGCATGGCGCGCGCCGTTAATACGCCCGCTGTGAATATCTCTGCAACACTGCAGGATCGTTGCTGATGACCGTGCGTGTATTGGTGGTCGATGACTCGCGATTTTTCCGGCGCCGCGTTACCGAGATGCTGGAGTCCGATCCGCAGATCAAGGTGATCGACACGGCGGAAAATGGTCTGGATGCGGTCAGCAAGGCATCACGACTCAAACCGGATGTGATTACCATGGATGTGGAAATGCCCGTCATGGATGGCATTACCGCGACCCGCAAGATTATGGCTGCGAGTCCCACCGCCATTCTGATGTTTTCCTCGCTGACCACCGATGGCGCCAAATCAACCCTGGATGCGCTGGAGGCGGGCGCCGTCGATTTTCTGCCGAAACGCTTCGAGGATATCTCCAATGATCGTGATGAGGCGCGGCGGCTGTTATGCGAGCGCGTGCGGGCGGTGGGTACCCGGCGCCGTCCCTCTTTTTCGACCGCAGCTGCGACCCCGGCGCGTCCCGTTCCATCGAGAACCGTGCCGGGTGCTGCATTGACCTCAGGTCAGCAAAAGTTATCGACAAGTCCAACCCCGGTGCACAGATCATCCGGGGCGGGTTTTCCAAAAGGCAGCATACAGCTGGTTGCCATCGGCACCTCAACCGGTGGCCCCGTGGCCCTGCAGAATGTGCTGAAGCAACTGCCGGCGAATTTTCCGGTACCTATCCTGCTGATCCAGCATATGCCGGGCAGTTTCACCAAGGCCTTCGCCGATCGCCTGAATGGTTTATGCGACATCACTGTGCGCGAGGCACAGGATGGAGATGAACTGGAACCGGGTCTGGCACTACTGGCGCCAGGCGGTCAACAGATGATCGTGGAGAAACGCGGTGGTCGTGGTTTTGTGAAGATCACCGACAGTGAGCCGGGGCAGAATTACAAACCCTGTGTCAATGTCACCTTCACCTCGGTGGCCAAAAATTATCCGGGCGTGGTGTTGGCGATTGTGCTCACCGGTATGGGCGCGGACGGCAGGGAAGGCGCAAGGTTGATCAAGCAGGGCGGTTCCAGAATATGGGCGCAGGACGAGGCGTCGTGCGTGGTCTATGGAATGCCGGCGGCCGTCATCGATGCGGGTCTGGCTGATCAGATTTTGCCGCTGGACAATGTTGGCAAGTCATTGGCTGACAGTATCTAGTATGGATATTTTAAGTCTCGTTGGATTAATCGTCGGCTTTGGTGCAATCCTCGGCGGCCAGTTCCTGGAAGGCGGGCATATCGGGTCCTTGGTTAATGGCCCGGCATGTCTGATTGTATTGGGGGGAACCGTCGGCGCGGTGATGTTGCAGACGCCGTTCGGCATATTCATGTCATCGATAAAGATGATGATGTGGACCCTGTTCCCGCCAAAATTGCGCAGCGAAGAGGCGATCCAGAAAATCATGGAGTGGAGCAATATCGCCAGAAAGGAAGGGCTGCTGGGTCTGGAGGATGTCGCTGAGAACGAAACCGATCCTTTTGCACAAAAGGGTTTGCAGCTCTTGGTGGATGGCAGCGAGCCGGAGATTATTCGCCGCGTAATGGAAGTGGAACTGGATGCCAAGGAACACTTCGGCACCGAGGCGGCCAAGGTGTTTGAGAATATGGGTGGCTACAGTCCGACCATCGGCATTATTGGCGCCGTTATGGGGCTGATCCATGTGATGCAGAACCTGGCCGATCCTTCCAAGCTGGGTTCCGGTATCGCTACGGCCTTTGTCGCCACTATCTATGGCGTCGGTCTGGCAAACCTGCTGTTCCTGCCCATCGCGGGAAAACTGAAATCACAGGTGCATGCCCAGACACAGCTGCACGAGATGATCGTGGAAGGCGTCATTTCCATTGCCGAGGGTGAGAACCCTCGCAACATCGAGACCAAGCTACGAGGCTTCGTGAGTTGATCCAGCAACGGATTCCTCTACGACGGTGGTAGTTAGTTATGGCCAGAAAAAAGAAAAAAGAGGAACATGTAAACCATGAAAGATGGCTGGTGTCCTATGCCGATTTCATCACCCTGTTGTTCGCCTTTTTTGTGGTTATGTACTCGATATCCTCGGTGAATGAGGGTAAATATCGCGTCCTTTCCGACTCCATCTCATCCGCCTTCGATCCATCGGAGCGTGGCCTGCCGATTAAATTTAATAACCCGTTAAAGGCCCCTATCGTTTCGCGCCCGGTACGCTCCAGTTCGGATACCGCGGAGAGTGCGCAAAATCTCAATCCCTCTGCCTATGGCGGCGTGGATGCCAGCGAGGAGGATAAGGTTACTCTTAAAAAGATCTCCTCCCTTGTCGAAAAAGGCCTTGCGCCGCTGATTGACAAGGAACTGGTGAAGGTTACCAAAAATGATCTGTGGATCGAGATCGAGATCAACTCCAGTATCCTCTACGCCAGTGGCAAGGCGCAGCTTGAATCGCAGGCTGTGCCTGTGCTGCGCAAGGTCGCGACCATCATCAGCGACATTAACAACCAGGTGCAGGTCGAGGGATTTACCGACGACATTCCCATTAGTACTGACGAGTTCCCCTCTAACTGGGAGTTGTCCGCAGCGCGAGCCGCCAGCGTTGTTCACCTGTTCGCGCAAAACGGGGTGAAGCCCCAGAGAATGTCGGCGGTTGGATATGCGGAATTCAAGCCTGTGGCTGATAACACTACCGCCAAGGGTCGGCGTGAAAACCGTCGTGTCAAGATTGTTGTCCTATCGGATGCGATAGCGCGCCGGACCAGTCGCGCGGAACAACTGGATGCCACCGTTTCCGCAAAGCGGCGCATTGAGCGGGAAAAATCCACGCCCGGCGTGTCAGTGATAAATCCGCCGATCAATATCCTGCCCCCGGCACGCCAATCGCCCGGAGGTTCCTGAGTGAAGGTCTGGGCGGTCGCCAACCAGAAAGGCGGGGTCGGAAAAACCACCTCGGTGGTGAGTCTGGGTGGTCTGCTGGCGGCGCGGGGTTATCGCACCCTGCTGCTGGACATGGATCCGCATGGTTCAATGTCTTCCTATTTCAGGCTGGACCCGGATCACATCGAAAACAGCCTGTATCGGTTGTTTCAGAATAAACAGTCGCCGGTGACGGTTCCGCTGCAGAATCTGATACATCGTACCGACTATGAAAACCTGTCCCTGATGCCGGCCTCTACGGCGCTGGCGACGCTGGACCGGCAGTTGGGTACCTCGAATGGAATGGGTCTGGTGGTGCAACAGGCATTGGCGGCCCTGTCTGCCGAATATGACTATGCGCTGATCGACTGCCCCCCCTTGCTCGGCGTGCTGATGGTGAATGCCCTGGCCGCCTGTGAGCATCTGATCATTCCCGTACAGACCGAGTTTCTCGCGGTGAAGGGGCTGGAACGTATGCTGCGCACCCTGAGCATGATCGGCCGCGCCAATCACCGGGTGCCCGAGTACACGATTTTGCCGACCATGTTTGATCGCCGCACCCGCGCGTCTGTTTCCACGCTGCGCCTGCTGCGCGAGCGCCACGCGACCTCCCTGTGGCGCTCGGTGATTCCTGTCGACACCCAGTTTCGTGAGGCCAGCCGACTGGGCGTGCCGCTGACCATCAAGTCACCGAACGATCGCGGCTCGCTGGCGTATGCGGAATTGCTCAACGATCTATTGGAACCTGCGATACAGGGGCATCTGCCGATGGCTATGGCCACTCGGTAAGACGATTCCTTTTCATACTGAAACTCACACTGAAATCCACGATGAAAAAACAGCCGTTCGAAACCTACACCCTGGACGAACCGAGCCGCGCCTTACGGGTGTATCTGGATGCCCTGCTGTGTGAGGCCTCTGCTGTGGTCGCCGCGGAAGACGCGGCGCGGGCTCCGGGCGCGGTGATGACCGAAGCCCTGGCGGCCACGGTGGTGCCTGTGTCGCAGCCGGATCCAGGCCCAGCGCCGGCGCTTGCCGGGAGTGCGGCGGCAGATCATCCGTGCGACGCTAGCTCCACTGTGGCCGAGCCGGAGGACGTTAGCTATCCGGACTGGGCGCAGGGTCGCTTTCAGTGTCTCAGCTTTCAGGTGGCGGGCGTGACCCTGGCGGCGCCACTGGAGGCGCTGGACGGCATCGTGGAATTGAAGGAGACCATCACCGAGCTGCCCGGCTATGCCCCCTGGGTGCTGGGCCTGTTGCCGCATCGGGGGCAAAACGTCCAGGTGGTGGATATCGCGGAGATCATCATGCCGGATGAGCGCCGTGCGGCGCTGCCGCCCGCCCATGAGCGGGTCAAATATCTGGTGCTGATAGCCGGTGGAAAATTTGGCCTGGCCGCCGACAGCATCTCCGAGGTCCTCACCCTGGATCGCGCGGCTGTGCGCTGGCGCGGCAGCCAGCAGCGTCGCCCGTGGCTGGCGGGCACGGTGATTGATCGGATGTGCGCCCTGTTAGAGATGGAGCAGCTGTGCGTGCAGCTGCGCGCCGGCCTGAAGGGTGCTTAGCACAGACTCTGGCAGGTGATCTGGCAGGGTGGTATGAATCCTGCATTTATCTTCACAACGCGCAACCAGTGGCCGTCGTTGATCGCGAAACGACAATGAATTGACACGTGACTGCTATGCAACGGGTATAGGGACCTGTTTCAGGGCCAGGCGTGACGGAAATTTAACTTGTAAGGTGGAAGCCATAATGGGTACGACAGCAACTAACACCAATAAAAAGTCCGATGATGAAAACCTCCGCTGGGTCACGTTTCGGCTGGAGAATGAAAAATACGGCATCAATGTGATGCAGGTGCAGGAGGTGTTGCGGGTCACCGAGATTGCGCCGGTGCCCGGCGCCCCCAGCTATGTGATGGGCATCATCAATCTGCGCGGCAATGTGGTGACAGTGATCAATACCCGCAGTCGGTTTGGTCTGAATCCGGCGGAGCTGGATGACTCGACCCGGATTGTGATCATTGAATCCGACGAGCAGGTGGTGGGCATCCTGGTGGACAGCGTTGCCGAGGTGGTGGATCTGAAGGCCTCTGAAATCGAGACCGCGCCCAATGTGGGCACGGAAGAGAGTTCCAAGTTTATCCAGGGGGTGGCGAGCCACGATAGCGAGCTGCTGATCCTGGTGGACCTGAACAAACTGCTCAGTGATGAAGAATGGGCGGATATGCTGCTCTGAGATGGGCAGGGTGATCTTCGCGAAAAAGGAGAGGGCGAATGGCGGACTCGACACTCATACCCCCCGTTGGCATCAGCCAGCCGTTGCCAAAGCCTCATTCCGTGCCGTCCGATAAGCAGCAGCCCAAACGACAGCCCAAACCTCCCGTACCCAAAAAACCGAACAAAGATGATGACCGACCCGGTATTGATGAATATGCCTGAGTACCGGCGCTGAAGGTAACTGGCGTGTGCAGTGAATAACCCGCTGACTGACGAAGAAAGGTAATACCATGATGAACATCTCCTTTGAAGTAATTGCCATAGCCGCACTGGTCACGGCGCTAGTGACCCTGTTGATGGCCTTTTCAAAACACGCCCGCTTGCGCTCACTGCTGGAACAGCAGCAAACCACCATCACTACCCTGCAATCCGATATCCGTGCCGTCTGCGCCGGTGCCGTTAAGCTGGGGGAGCATCTGGCGCATATGGAACAGCGTACCCATCGCCTGGGACAGCGTCAGGATCAGTTGGAGATGAATGCCTCGGGTTCGCAGAGTTACCGCCAGGCCAGGAAGATGATGCACAAGGGTGCGGAGCTGGAAGAGGTGATGGCCGACTGCGGTATCGCCCGTGGCGAGGCCGAGCTGGTGGCCCTGGCGGAGCGTATCAAGAAGGCCTCCTAGTTTCTCCGATCATCCGAGCTCCCCGATTTTATTCCGGCGCGTCGGGCGTTGGCTCAAATCCCTCCGGCCGCTTGCCGCTCAGGATATAGGCGAAGGCAATCACCTCGGCCACCGCGGTGTACAGTGGCTGGGGGATTTCGTCACCCAGATCCAGTTTCGATAACAGCCCAATCAGCGCCGCATCCTGCTGCAGGGGGATGCCATGCTGCTTCGCCAGGGCAATGATCCTTTCGGCGAGTTCACCCGTGCCTTTGGCCGTGATCTGCGGCGCATTCTTGCCGTCATAGTGCAGGGCAACGGCGGTGGTGGGGGTGTCGTGCGGCTCGTTCATGCCTGTTCATCCAGCAGTGCGGGGTGCAGATAATCATCAGCCGAGCTGGGACCGGGGGCCTTGCCCTGGTGCGCCTGGAGTTGGCCGATGCTGAGTCCGACCTCGCGATACCGCTGTTTCAGCAGCGGCAGGTGATCGCGGATGAAGTCGCTGGTGTGCGGATTTTCCGACCAGAAGCGGGTGTGGATAGTCCCCTTCACCAGACTGACACGGACCTGCACGGGTCCCAGCCCTTTGGGGCTGAGTGACAGGGTGACTGTCCAGAAAGCGGTGTCCTTTTTGCCCTGTGGTGGGCGCTGTTGATCAATGCACAACCGGATCAGGTCGATGTGCCCCTCGCCACGGACGGGCAGTTCCAGCACCCAGCTCCGTTTTCCCTCTTCCTCCGGGGCGCTGGAGACCAGTTGGTTGAGCTGCAATCGGGCGACGCCACTTTCCACGCTGCGCAGCAGTTCCGCCAATGCCTGTTGCAGGCCCATGGACGGGTTCAGGGTGGCCTGGCCTGCGGCCGGAGCTGCCGACGGGGCGTGGGTGGGTATCGGCGGTGTGGCAGGCGTCGGCGTCGCCGGGCTGGATTTTATGAGGCCTAGCAGGGTCACCAACAGGCCGAGCAGTCCGCCCTTGAAATCGATTGGGATCGCGGCCGCGAGGGGGTTCAGGTTCTGCTGCGGCGACTGCTGCAGGGCCTGCGCCAGTCGGGCCTCCAGAAACAGCCCGGACTGGGCCACCGCCTGCCTGACGCCATCCGCGGTACCCAGTGTCGCCGGCTGCGGCAGGCGCTCGATGATGGCGCGGCTCAGTTCCACCACGGCCGGGGGCAAGGCGGGAGCCGGTCGGGGAGCGTTGGGCAGGAAGGAGTAACGGCCGTCGCCGGCGATGAGCGCCAGATTGGACAGCAGCGGCGGCAGCGGGGCCTGACGCGGCAGGGTGGCGCGTAATGCCTGGGGAATGCTGTCGCTGGCGGTAGTGGCGGGGGTGAGTATCTTCAGCGCGGCGATGGCCCCCGGGTGGAGGACTTCCAGTTTCAGTGGCTGGTTGACTGTGGCGGGTAAGGCCTGCGACAGTTGCACGGCGATACGATTGCCAGCCCACTCCAGTATGGCGCGGGTGGGCTGTTGCTCGAGCGGGATCTGCAAGCGGGCCATCAATTGCTGGCCCGGCGTCAATTGTCGGATCAAGCCGGGCTGCGGCAGCAGGCTGATGGTGATCGGCGCCGCCGCCTCGGGTCGGCCCGCGTTGGCGGTCTGCGTGATGAGCCGTAACACCGTCAGCTCCGCGAGTCGGCTGACCTCCAGTTGCAGGGGCTGCCCCGGCGTCAGCCCGAACGGGGTCTGCGCGGGCAGTTGTGCGCTGACCAGGGCACCGCCGATGGTGAGGGTCGCCTGTCCATGCCTGGGGGTCGTTACCGCCGTTGCCGTGACCAGTTGACCGACCTTCCAGGCATCCACCACGGCCTGTGGGGATCTGGCGAGCAGATCCAGCTTGAGCGTGTTCTGGATACCGGAGATGTCCATTCAGTCCTGATCGTGGGATAACCTGTTTCGGGGTCATCGGTCGGGGTCATCGATTTTTCATAACATACGGGATTTTCCGTCGAAAGGGTAAAGATGCCGCTAAAATTTTTGCCCAAACGGCCGAACATCTCTATGGGATCCGGCCGCCCTCAGAAGGCGGGGCCGCAACAGCGGTACGTGCGGTGAGTGACCCTGAATCCAACCGGCTCCCAGGCCGAATCATCCAGGCCAATCGATCATTGATGGCAGCGGCGGACAGCCACTAGGAACACGAATGCAGATAAAACAACGCTGGTACACCCGCCGTGGCGATCAAATTCGCGGGCCATTTCCGGCGCCACAGATTTCGCGATTTATCCTGCTGGGACGAATCCAGGACAGCGATGAGCTGAGCACGGATCAGCGCCACTGGCAGAAGGTGACGGAGATCCCCATCCTGTTGCCGGAGGAACTGAAGGCCGACCTGCACGACCCGGAGGCGGCGGAACGCCTGAAGATCGCCCGCATGCGGGAGGATGAGCGTAACGCCCGGGACAGGCGGGATCGGGATGAACCGGGGCAGCCGAAACAGGAGCGCCGGGCCAATGACCCGGGCCGACGGCAGTCGGAAGAGGAGGCGATGATTCGCCACCGCGAGATCAAGACCGCCATTGCCGAGGCCGCCCTGCAACGCAAACAGCACTATTTTCTGCGCGGGGTCGTGTCGACCCTGTTTCTCACCAGTGTGATTGTGGCCGCCTGGTACTTCCAGCCCTGGCAGAATCAGGAAACCACCGATTGCAACGCCGTCCCCCAGCCCTGGGTGAACTGGAATAACTGCCTGATGGAGGGCGTGAAACTGGTGACCGCCGATCTGCGCGGCGCGCAGCTGCGTAATGCCAACATGGCCGGCGCCGATCTGCGCGGGGCGCATTTGTCCGCCGCCGATATCGCCTACACCAGTCTGGTGGGAGCCAATCTTTCGGGGGCCGAGCTGCACCAGGTGACGATGCTGGGAACCAACCTGCGTAACGCCAATCTGGCCAGCGCCGACCTGTCCGGCGCCAATCTCGCCTACGCGATTCTCCAGAAGGCGGATCTGCGCAACGCCAATCTCAGTCATGCCAATCTGACGAACGCCGATCTACAGGGCGCCACGCTGGACACGGCCAATCTGACTGGGGCCATCCTGGACCAGGCCATCTGGCTGGATGGGCGTATCTGCGCCCGGGGTTCGGTGGGCAAGTGCGATAAGTAGTTTGGCGGTGCGGGTTACGATACGGTTTACGAAATGATTTATTGCCGTATCAGAAGGACTCCGTGGTATAGCGTGAAACCTTAAGGGTGTCCGACCAGTAATCCGCCGGCAATCCCGCCTTCATTTTTAGATGTTGTAAAAAGGCTGCCGGTTGGGGCAGGGATTCCCACACCGCGGGCAGAAAGGTGCCCCGATGCCGCCCGTCTTCCAGTATCAACCCGTCAATCCCCGGTCGTAACTGGCGCAGCAGATCCGCCTCACCATCGAATTGTATCGGCTCGGCCCGACTCAATACCGACAGCTGAATATCCACCTCCGAAAAGTCCTGTTCGGTGAGCGGGGGGAAGCGCGGGTCGGCAAAGGCCGCCGCATAGGCGTTGTAGGCGACATCCTCTACCAGCGGGCGGCGCGCCTCCAGCGAACCGATGCAGCCGCGCAGCTCACCGTGTTGTTTGAGGGTGACAAAACTCGCGCCCGGTTCTCTCAGCGGGCGGGGGTAGTAGGGAGTGTCGACGACCAGGTGCCCGCCCTGGCGCAGCCCCTGTTCCACCGCCTTGCGGGCGACCTGATGTAGCAGAATATGTTCTTCCTCACAGAGGCCGGTGGGTTTTGCGTCACTACTGCCAGTCGTACTGGTGCTAGTAGCGAAGTAGGGATCAGTTAAAGACATAGGCGCCGTATCCCACCACCCGATCCCGGGGGCCGGCGGTGTCGCCGGAATTGCGCAGATCAATGGTGCTGGCCTGCAGGCCGTGCTCGCGGGCCAGATACAGCAGGCCGGCGACCGGCACGCAGCCGCAGGCATCTTCCGAATGCACCGCCTCTGCCCGTAGCCCCTCGATGGCATTGGAGGTGTGGCGATCCAGGCGCCTGGCGGTGGTGTAATCGTGGTAGTGGCTGAGGTCGGAGCTGATCACGATGAGCGTCTCCGGCCCGCCCCAGAGCCGCTCCAGTACGGCGGCGACCTCGGCGGGGCTGGCGTCACCCACCACCAGCGGTACCAGCTGAAAGTCATCCAGCACCTCCTGCAAAAACGGTAGATGCACCTCCAGGCTGTGTTCCTGGGCATGAGCCGCGTCCAGACGTTGTACCTGGGGGAGGTCGGCCAGGCTGTCGATGGCGGCGCGATCCAGACGAATCTGCCCCAGCGGGGTGGTGAAGGCGTCGGCACTGCTGCTGGCCAGGCCCCGAAACGGCACCCGGTGCGAGGGGCCGAGCAGGATCACCCGATGGATGCGATCCCGCGCCGGCAGCAGACGCGCGTAGGCGCTGGCGGCCACCGGGCCGGAGTAAACATAACCGGCGTGCGGCGCGATAATCGCCTTGGGTACCGGCGCATTGGGGCGCGTAGCGACGGCCGATGCCAGATAATCGGTCACATCGTCATGCAACTGCTGGCGATCAGCGGGATAGAACATACCGGCCACGGCGGGTGGTCGAATGGTAGTCTGCGCGGCGGTGTGGACAGGCGTCATGTCTTCTTCTCCCCTTTACTATACTGAAGTATAGGCTGGCCTCGGTGATCTCAAGTAACCGTGTAGGCAACCCAAATGACATTTTGAGAATGATTTAAGTGAAAAGGAATCCCACATGACCGCGGCAAAACACTCAGCAGCCTTATCCGCCACCGTGGTGCCGGCCCGCTACTGGCACCGGCTGGACGATGGCCGACTGCAGTGTGATCTCTGTCCGCGGTTCTGCAAATTACATGACAACCAGCAGGGGCTCTGTTTTGTGCGGGCCCGGCAGGGTGACCAGATAGTACTCACCACCTACGGCCGCTCCAGCGGCTTTTGTATCGATCCCATCGAAAAAAAGCCGCTCAACCACTTTTTGCCGGGCACGTCGGTACTGTCATTCGGCACCGCCGGCTGCAACCTGGCCTGCAAGTACTGCCAGAACTGGGACATGAGCAAATCCCGCGAGATGGACACCCTGGCGGATAGTGCCGCGCCGCAAACCCTGGCCCGGGCGGCCAAGGAGCTGGGTTGTCGCAGCATCGCCTATACCTATAACGACCCGGTGATCTTTCTGGAATATGCCGTGGATGTGGCCAGGGAATGTCGCAAGCTGGGGATCAAAAACGTGGCGGTGACGGCCGGCTATATCTGCGAGGAGCCGCGGGTCGAGTTTTTCGAACATATGGATGCTGCCAATGTGGATCTCAAGGCCTTCACCGAGGACTTTTATCACAAGGTCACTGGCGGCCACCTGCAGCCCGTGCTGGATACCCTCCAATACATCAAACACCAAACCGCTGTCTGGCTGGAGACCACCACCCTGTTGATCCCGGGCTATAACGACGCCGACGCCGAGATCGACGCGATGACGAAGTGGGTGGTCAAGGAACTGGGCCCCGATGTCCCCATGCACTTCACCGCCTTTCACCCGGACTGGAAGATGCAGGACGTCCCGCCGACCTCCCTGGAGACCCTGGTGCATGCCCGCGAGATTGCGCTCAACAATGGCGTGCGTTATGCCTACACCGGCAACGTGCATGATGCGAAGGGAGAGAGTACCTACTGCCACCACTGTGGCACGAAGGTGATCGGCCGAGACTGGTACGTGTTATCCGAGTGGCACCTGACCGATGACGGTCACTGTACCGCCTGTGGCACCGCCTGCGCAGGGGTGTTCGACGGCCCGCCCGGTGACTGGGGGCCCCGGCGACAGCCGGTAAGATTGGCCGATTACGAACGGGAAGGATGAAAAGGCTGGGGCGTGCCGGAGGCGAAAGTTGCGTGCAATACAATGCGCTCAGTAGAACGTAGGCGATAAATCGCACGCAATAAAAAAGGCGCCCTGTGAGAAGGGCGCCTTTTTGGTGACCAACCGTCCGGTTTATGCCTGTCTGCGGCGGCGCGTTGCGGCACCCATGCCGAGCAGACCGAGGCCCATCAGCGCCAGCGAGGCAGGTTCTGGCACGGTGGTGGTATCGCCGCTCGCGGTGACCCAGCCACTGAACTCGTTGTCAGTGCCAATGCCGCCAATGTGTGCCGCCACATGGTAATCGTAGGCGCCATTGTTATTGTGGCTGCCATAGGCAAAGTTGGTCGCAGTGATACCGGTGCCGGTGATCAGCGTGCTAAAGCTATCGCCCTGCTGCAGACTATTGATGAAATCAAATTTAAAATCGAACCAGCCGCCGACACCATCGGCCTTGTGGGCATTTTCGTTAGTATCGAGGCTGGCATTCAAAAAGGGCCCAATGCTTGACCATGCGGAATAGGGTTCCATGTTAAAGAACAGGTTCTTGATATGTTCACCTGGCAACAGATTGACCGTGGTCAGGGTCAGTCTGACCGTGCCTGCGCTGTCTTCGTCATCGAACACCACGGTGGCCCAGGGTGTGGCGCCCCCGGGTGCATAGGCGCCACTAAATTCCACATTCAGGTCGTACGAAATGACCGTCGCGCCGGCATAGGCGGGAATGAGCAGTGCTAGTAATACCAATAACTTTTTCATCACTATCTTTTTCATTACAACTACCTCAGGTAAAACCCTATAAAATCGACTGTCGCTTCCAGGCCGTAAGCAGGTATCGGGCCAAAATCAATAATTGATTGAAATTAAAGTGTTTATTGATGGTCTTCGGGATATGGATCAGTGCGATGTAAAGAAAATCGACAGCGCGTGAGGATGAAAGCGTGGGTTTCTGTCTGGGCGCAAGGGGATCGCCTCAGCGTCTGGATCATTATTTCTATATAATCAATAACCTATTATGGTTTCAGGGCGTAAGATAATCCGACGGTTGTGGATTGGGGCGGTCTCCCGCGGGAGTGTGTCAGGGTTGATTCATGGGGTGGGCGAGGTGCTATGGGCTTAATGGGGACGGTCTGGCGGTGTTTGGCGCGCTGTGATGCGCAGGAAAAGGCATCTGAAACCCGTGCCGCTGCGCGGCAGTGGCGGGCGGGGAAGATACCCCTGGTTTTGGGAGGTGATCCCGAGCCGATCGGTACGCCGGGGCGACCCGCAAAACCCGCTCTGGTGGCGCCAAAGCGGCTCCACCGTCGCAGCCTGCACACGCCCGAGGGCCACGCGGCGCTGATCCATGCGATTGCCCATATCGAGTTCAATGCCATCAATCTGGCCCTGGATGCGGTGTACCGTTTTCGTGACATGCCGGCGGCCTATTACGACGACTGGATGCGCGTGGCGGATGAGGAGGCCTATCATTTTCAGTTGATGCGCGATCATCTCTACACCCTGGGGTATGATTACGGGGATTTTGATGCCCACGATGGCCTGTGGGAGATGGCGCAGAAGACCGCAGACGACCCCCTGGTGCGCATGGCCCTGGTGCCTCGCGTGCTGGAGGCGCGGGGTTTGGACGTCACCCCAGGCATCATGAAAAAACTCTCCGATCACGGCGATCAGGCGGCGGTGGCGGTGCTGGAGATCATCCTGCGGGATGAGGTGGGGCATGTGGAAATCGGCACCCGCTGGTTTCATTATCTCTGCGCCGCCCGCGGTCTGGAACCCGAGGCGACCTTTCGGGGTCTCTATGAGGCATATATGGGGGGTGTGGGCAGGGGGCGCGCCTCCGGGCCGTTGCACCGTGATGCCCGGCTCGCCGCCGGCTTCAGCGAAAATGAACTGGCCTTTCTGGAAGGGAATTGATGGGCAGATATCTGTTAACTAAAAAGCAAAAGCAAAAGCAAAAGCAAAAGCGTAAAGGAAAAGCAATGGTGAAATGTGTGCAGCGAGACAAGACGGCAGCGACGATATTGGTGAGGCGGAGTATGCGGGGAGTTGCAGCGGGCCTGCTGGTCACGCTGGCGGCGTGTAGCACCCTGCAGAGCGCCCCGCCAAAAACGGCTGAAGAGCTAAAGGCCATGCCGGGTAACCTGCTGATCATGGTGGAGAGCGAGGGTGGTGATGCCACCTTTACCACCCGGATATTCGTCAACGAGGGTTATCTGCACATGTCCGACAATCGCTCACCCGCCGACTATATGCTGTTTAATCGCAGCGAGAGGACCATTTATAACGTCACCGCAGAAGATAAAACCATCCTGGTGATCAAGGATAAGCCGGTGAATGTCGCCTCGCCCATCGAACTGGATTACCAGGAAGAGTCGCAACCCTCTGGCGCGATCCCCAAAATTAATGGTCAGCAGGCCACGCATTACCTGTACACGGCGAATGGCGAACACTGTTATGACGCGGTGGTGATGCCCAAAGCGTTCATGCCGGACGTGGTAGCGGCCATGCGCGAATTTCGCGAGGTGCTGGCTGGTGAGCACGCGACCACGGTGCACCTCACACCCAAGTCATTACTCGACGCCTGTGATCTGTCGGTCAATATCTTTCACGCCACCCAGCATATGGATCATGGCCTGCCGATCCGCGAATGGGACCGGCACGGCTACCGGCGTTTCCTGAAAGACTATCGTGAAAACCTGCAGGCCTCGGAAGGTGCCTTTGATCTGCCGCCGGACTATGAGCGTTATTCGGTGGGCGATATGCTGGCTGCCGACGCTGAGAAACCGGCGGAACCGAAATAGCCGGTGTCAGTGTTGGTCGGTCTGTGTGGGTGCCGGGCTGGTCAACTCCACACCGTCCTCACTGACGGATAACACGCTGGATTGATCGTACCAGTCGCCCAGCACAATGCGCGTCACCGCTGTCTCATCCACCCATAGCTGGTGAATGGCGGGACGGTGTGTGTGTCCATGGATGAGCCGGGTGACACCGTGGCTGCGAAAAACCTCGAGTACCGACTTTTCGTTGACGTCCATGATGGCGTCGGATTTTTCCCGGGTGCGGAGCGTGCTTTCGGCCCGCGCCTCACGCGCCATGGCCATGCGTTCGTCGATGGTCTTCGCCAACACGGCTGCTTGCCAGGCGGGGTCGCGCACCTGGCGGCGAAACTGCTGATAGTCCACATCGTCGGTGCACAGCGTGTCACCGTGCATTAACAGGGTGTCTGTCCCGTACAGCTTGATGACGCTGGGATCCGGCAACAATGTACAGCCGGTCATCTCTGCAAACCGCTCACCGATCAGAAAGTCCCGATTCCCCACCAGCACAAACACCGGCACACCACTTTCCGTTAGCCTGGAAAGTTCATCCAGCACCGGCTGCATGCCGGCAGATACCGCATCGTCTCCCAGCCATGCCTCGAACAGGTCCCCGAGAATATACAGGGCCTCAGCATGCGCTGCCTGTTCACGGAGAAAGGTCCGAAACAGGGCGATGATTTCGGGACGTTCCTCCGTGAGATGCAGGTCAGAAATAAACAGAGTGGCCATCGTGGGTCTTTGCTGTAGGCGCTGTGCGGTCAGTTAAACGTAGCGGGGCTTAACGCGCATGGCCGTCCGTACGCTGTCCTTTTTGGATCAAGAGCTGAATCAAGAGCTGAATCAATTATTGAATCAGTTGATCCTTCCACCCGCGATCGCAGGCAAGACAGGCCCGCGGCGCTTATTCGTCGTCAATCACTTCGGCCTTTTCGATGATGATGTCCTCGGCGGGTACATCCTGATGGCCGGCGCGTGAGGTGGTCTTCACGGCCTTTATCTTCTCAACGACATCCATCCCATTGACGACCTTGCCAAACACGGCATAACCCCAGCCCTGTGGCGTGGGTGAGGTGTGGTCGAGAAAGGCGTTGTCGGCGACATTGATAAAAAACTGCGAGGAGGCCGAGTGCGGGTCGTTGGTGCGCGCCATGGCCAGGGTGCCCTTGACGTTTTTCAGGCCGTTGTCGGCCTCGTTCTCGATCGTCGCGCGGGTCTTCTTTTGGGACATGTCGGGCAGCATGCCGCCACCCTGGATCATAAAGTTGTTGATCACGCGGTGAAAGATGGTGCCGTCGAAATGGCCGTCTTTCACATATTGCTCGAAATTGGCGGCGCTCTTGGGCGCCTTGTCGAAATCGAGTTCAATGTCGATGATGCCCATCGTGGTGGTCATACGAATCATGTGTTTTTTCCTTGTATGGCTTATTGAGTGTGATGATGTCTATGGCGCTAACGAGACCGGGCGAAAATTATTGCGCCACTGGTGCCGGAGGGGCGGCAGGCATTGCGGCATCCAGTGTGACGCGTTCAATGATGACCGGCGTGCGTGGCACATCGGAGGGGAAGGGCCCGCCACTGCCGGTGGCCGAACGGCGGATCTTGTCGACGACATCCATGCCCTCGACCACCTTGCCGAACACCGCGTAACCCCAGCCGCGCGGGGTCGGCGAGCGGTGGTCGAGGAAGTCGTTATTGGCCACGTTGATGAAAAATTGGGCAGTCGCTGAATGGGGGTCATTGGTGCGCGCCATGGCGATGGTGCCATTGAGATTTTTTAGCCCATTATTGGCCTCATTCTCCACGGGTGCACGGGTGGGCTTTTTTTGGAAATCCTGGGTGAAGCCGCCACCCTGGATCATGAAGCCATCGATCACACGGTGAAAAATGGTGCCGTCATAAAAACCGTCCTGCACATAACTCAAAAAGTTCTCGACGCTTCTGGGGGCCTTTTCGCGGTCCAGCTCCAGCAGGATGTCACCGAAGGTGGTGACCATGCGCACACGCGGGTGCTGGTCGTCTGCGCCGGCCTGGCCGAGAGACAAAACGAGCAAAACGCACAGCAGGGTGAGTCGATTCAGGGCTTTCATGCAATGTATTCCTCTTGATTCGGTGGGTGCGGTGGGGTGTCGGCCGCAGTGACCGGCAATTCTAGCGGGTTTGTTCCCTTCGAGAAAGCCGCCGGCCGCTTGCGCCTGGCGGCATGGCATTGTGATTCGCGGCCTTGTGGTCAATTGCCGGCTTTGTAGTCAAGAGGGGATTTCGCTACCATTGCCCGCCATTGACGCCACCAACCACAACTGTAGATCTCATCATGCTCAGGATTCACAACAATCTCACCAAAACGAAAGAGGCCTTCGTGCCCATCGACCCGAATAACGTGCGCATGTACGTCTGCGGGATGACGGTGTACGACTATTGTCATCTCGGCCACGCCCGGGTGCTGGTGGTGTTTGACGTGGTGAACCGCTATCTGCGCAAGGTGTTCGGCGATGGGCATGTCACCTACGTGCGCAATATCACTGATGTGGACGACAAAATTATCGCCCGCGCCAATGAAAACGGCGAGGCCATCGGCGCCCTGACGCAGCGTTTTATTGATGAGATGAATGCCGATGCCGCTGCCCTGGGTGTGCTGCGCCCGGATGAGGAGCCCCGCGCCACCACGCACATGGATGAGATCATCGCCATGATCCAGACCCTGATGGACAAGGGCTATGCCTATCAGGGGGCGAATGGCGGGGACGTCTATTACGATGTGTCCCGGTTTACGTCCTACGGCCAGTTGTCGGGCAAAAATACCGATGACCTGCGATCCGGGGCGCGTGTCGAGGTGGTGGCGGCGAAAGATGACCCGCTGGACTTCGTGCTGTGGAAAATGGCCAAGCCCGAAGAAGCGGTCAGTTGGCCCTCGCCCTGGGGCGCCGGCCGTCCTGGCTGGCATATCGAGTGCTCGGCCATGGCGACCTGTTGTCTGGGCAATCATTTTGATATTCATGGCGGCGGGCTGGATCTACAGTTTCCGCACCACGAAAACGAGATCGCGCAGAGCGAGGCGGCCACTGGCGAAAAGTTCGTCAATGTCTGGATGCACAACGGTTTCGTGCGTATCGATGAGGAAAAGATGTCCAAGTCGCTGGGCAATTTTTTCACCATCCGTGAGGTGCTTGAACGCTATGATCCCGAAGTGGTGCGGTTTTTCGTCCTTAACAGCCACTACCGCAGCCCGCTGAACTATTCCGACAAACACCTGGATGAGGCGAGGGCGGCGCTGACCACTTTGTATATGGCCTTACGGGGTCTTGATTTAATTGAGGATAAGGTCGGTGCCGAATTTGAAGAGGGTTTTTATGAGATAGGCTTCGCAAAAGCCATGGATGATGATTTTAATACCCCCAAGGCGATTGCGGTGTTGTTCGAGTTGGCAGGGGAAATAAACCGGATGCGGAATGAAGCGCCCGAAAAGGCGGCTCAACTGGGTAGAACATTAAAACATCTTGGTGGCTATTTGGGATTATTCACCCGTGAACCCGAAGCATTTTTACAGGGTGAGACACAGGGCGGGTCTGGCGCGGCAGGCCAGGGCCTGTCCTCTGACGAGATTGAGAGCCTTATCGATCAGCGCCTGCAGGCCCGCGCCCACAAGGACTGGGCCGAATCCGACCGCATCCGTGACGCCCTGGCGGCACAGGGTATTGTGCTGGAAGATGGCGCCGCCGGCACCACCTGGCGACGGGAATAGGTCTAACGCGCTAGGCCGGTTATCGGTGTAGCTGGTCAGCGGCATCCGCCGTGTTCTGCAACAGGGTGGCGACGGTCATCGGTCCCACGCCACCGGGCACCGGGGTGATCCATCCGGCACGCTGGCGGGCGGCCTCAAAGTCCAGGTCGCCCACCAGCTTGCCGTCCGCATTGCGATTGATCGCCACATCGATAACCACTGCACCGGGTTTGATCCATTCGGCATCGACGATACCGATCTTGCCGACCGCCACAATCAGCAAGTCAGCGCGACGGACGTGCGCCTCCAGATCCTGGGTAAAACGATGGCAGGTGGTCACGGTGCAGCCGGCCAGCAACAGTTCCAGGCCCATGGGCCGACCGACGATATTCGAGGCGCCGACTATCACGGCATCCATGCCGCGAAGGTTCTGACCGATCTTTTCCAGCAGGGTAATGACGCCGCGCGGGGTGCAGGGACGCAGCACGGGTTGGCGTAGCGCCAGGCGTCCCACGTTGTAGGGGTGAAAACCGTCCACGTCCTTGTCGGGGTGGATGCGTTCGATGACGTTTTCCGTACCGATGTGGGCGGGCAGGGGCAGTTGCACCAGGATACCGTCGATGTCCGGATTGTCATTGAGTGCGTCGATCAGCGCCAGCAGGGCGGCCTCCTGGGTGTCCGCGGGCAGATCGTGTGCCACGGAGACAAAGCCCACCTCTTCACAGGCGCGGCGCTTGCTGTCGACGTAGACCTGTGAGGCGGGGTCCGACCCCACCAGGACCACCGCCAGCCCCGGCGCGCGCAACCCCTTGGCAAGCCGCTGCTCGACGCGGCTCTTGATGTCTTGTCGAAGTTCGGCGGCAATGGCCTTGCCATCAATAATATGTGCGCTCATGGGTGACTCAGAGGTTGGTAAAGCCGTGAAATTTCAGGGGCGCTATAATCGCATGGCCTTCGCTGTTTCGCCAATATCCCCGCCTTTTTTGTCGTGATTGTGCGCGGGCCAAAAATTTTACCGAAAAGTCTGCGCCTGCGGATAGCATCCGTCGGACACTGCCGCTATAATGCCCGCCCTCAGTTCGGGGTATAGCGCAGTCTGGTAGCGCGCCTGCTTTGGGAGCAGGATGTCGGGAGTTCGAATCTCTCTACCCCGACCACATTTTTTGTAGGCAAGTTTTAGGCAAGTTTTAGGCAAGTTGTAGGCATGAGGCACTCGGTTCAACCTGTTGACCAAACGATGCGCCCGTAGCTCATTCGGATAGAGCATCGGCCTTCTAAGCCGAGGGTAGCAGGTTCGAATCCTGCCGGGCGCGCCATGTTTTTCAGATGTTCGCCGTCACTCGGTGTTCATTTTATTGCCGCGTAATGTATAATCGCGGCCCGGTTTGATGACCGATGGTGGGCGTAGCTCAGTTGGTAGAGCCCTGGATTGTGATTCCAGTCGTCGTGGGTTCGAGTCCCATCGTCCACCCCATATATTATGAGTAAGTCATTCGCGCCAGGCGGTATGAATGACATCAGTTTTTGACCCTGGTACGGGAAAGTTACAGGGTGCCCAGTTTGGGCCATTAGCTCAATTGGTAGAGCAGTTGACTCTTAATCAATTGGTTGTAGGTTCAAGTCCTACATGGCCCACCAGTCCAAAAGCCCGGCCTTTATGCCCCAGAGGGTAAATGCCGGGCTTTTTTGTGGATGCGAGCTTGATCCACAGAAAATCACTGGTTTCGATTTCTGTCATCACAAGGCGATGGTAGAATGCAGTGCGGGTCGGTCAGGGTCACCACAGATTCAAGGCCGGTGGCATGGTTCGGCCCAACCCGGTTCTGATGGGGCAACCCGTGAGAGCCCATAGGTGTGACTGATATGAAGTCGCGCTTATAATTTTTATTACGCCGCCCTGGTGAAATTGGTATACACGCCAGATTTAGGTTCTGGTGGGGCAACCCGTCCCGGTTCGAGTCCGGGGGGCGGCACCATATTTTGATAACATGAAGGCTAGCGTTCGCGTTGGTCTGATTGGGTGAATTCATCTTTAAGTGGGGAAATAGCAATGCAAGTTTCTGTTGAAACGACCAGCGGTTTGGAACGTCGGATGACGGTGACAGTGCCTAAAGAGAACGTCGATGGCGAAGTCGAAAAGCGCCTGAAAGACCTGGCTGGGCGTGTCAAAATTGATGGTTTTCGCCCCGGCAAGGTGCCGTTCAGCGTGGTGCGTAAGAAGTTCGCCGGTTCGGTAAGCCAGGAAGTCATGAGCGAAGTCATGCAGAACAGCTTTTATCAGGCCGTGGTGCAGGAAAAACTGCGCCCCGCCGGCATGCCGCTGATCGAGCCCGGTAATGCGACTGAGAATTTTGAGTTTACCGCGACCTTTGAGGTTTACCCTGAGTTTGAACTAAAAGGCTTCGACAAAATCAAAGTGGAACGTCCTGTGCTGGAGATCGGTGATGCCGATATCGACAAGATGCTGGACACCATTCGCGCCCAACGCAAAACCTGGCAGGAAGTGGATCGCGCCGCCAAGACTGGCGACCAGGTGACTATCGATTTCGTTGGCTCCATCGATGGCGAGGAATTCCCTGGAGGTGCAGGTCAGCAGGTGCCGGTTGAGCTGGGTGCCGGACGCATGATTAGTGGGTTTGAAGAACAGCTGACGGGCGCCAAGGCCGGGCAGGAGCTGACGTTAAACGTGACCTTCCCCGAGGCTTACCATGCAAAAGAGCTGGCGGGTAAGGCCGCGGCGTTTGCAACCACCGTGCGTAAGGTGGAAGAATCGGTACTGCCGGAGCTGAATGATGAATTCGCGGCCGATTTCGGTGTCAAGGAAGGCGGTCTGGCTGCCCTGAAACAGCAGGTGCGCGACAATATGCAGCGTGAGGCCGACCAGGCTATCAATAATCGCATCAAAGAACAGGTGTTCGACGGTCTGATGGGTCTGGACCTGCTGGAAGTGCCCAAGGCGCTGGTCGACAGTGAAATCGATACCCTGGTGAAGCAACGCCAGCAGGCCCTGCAGCAATATGCCGGCGCCGGTCAGGTGCAGGATGTGGATCCCGCACAATTTGAGACTCAGGCGCGGCGTCGTGTGTCACTGGGCCTGATCCTTTCGGAGGTGATCAAGGCCAATAATATCAGTGTGCCGCCGGCCCGCCTGCGCGAGGCCGTAGAAAAGCTGGCCTCAACCTATGAGCGCCCCGAAGACGTGGTGAAATATTATTACAGTGACAAAGACCGCTTGAAAGAGCTGGAAAATGTCACCCTGGAAGAGATGGCGGTCGAATCCGTACTGGCGCAGGCCAAGGTTAGCGACCAACCGATCTCATTTGACGCTCTTATGAATCCGGGGCAGACTGCGAGCTGATCTATGGCGCCTGGTGCGTCCACTGCATAGACTAATGACTCAATAGCCAATAAGAGAGATTGCACATACCCATGAAAAACTCGCCTTACGCAGGAACAGGAATGATGGCCGGTGTCAGTAATCCGATTGAGAACCTGAATTTGATTCCCATCGTGGTAGAGCAATCTGCACGTGGTGAGCGTTCTTACGACATCTATTCTCGGCTGCTTAAGGAACGCGTCATTTTTCTGGTCGGGCAGGTGGATGATCACGTTGCCAATGTCATCGTGGCGCAGATGCTGTTCCTGGAATCCGAAAATCCGGATAAAGATATCAGTTTTTACATCAACTCACCGGGCGGCTCCGTCACGGCGGGTTTGGCGATCTATGACACGATGCAGTTCATCAGCTGTGACGTGAGCACCATGTGTATCGGCCAGGCCGCAAGTATGGGCGCCTTACTGATGACCGGCGGCGCCAAGGGTAAGCGTTTTTGTCTGCCACATTCTCGCCTGATGATCCATCAACCCCTGGGCGGTGTGCAGGGACAGGCGACGGATATCGAAATCCACGCCCGGGAGATTCTCTCGATCCGTGACCGCCTGAACAAAATCATGTCGGATCACACCGGCCAGCCGATGGAGAAAATCTCCCAGGATACCGATCGCGACAACTTCATGAGTGGTGAAGAATCAGTGGCTTACGGGCTAATTGATGAAGTACTGCAGCGACGCGCCATTCCGGAAAAGACTGATATTTAATACGGTTGCCACGTCTGCCCGGTGACGCTAAAGTAAATCCCGGCTAACGACGATATTTTATCTAAGGGTGAGGGCTCATCTGGATGTCCATCCCCTAGAAATTTCCAGAGGTAATCATGAGCGACGACAGGCAAAACAAGGGTGATGATGGCGGCAAGCTGCTGTATTGCTCATTTTGCGGAAAGAGCCAGCACGAAGTCAGGAAGCTCATTGCTGGGCCTTCTGTATTTGTCTGTGACGAGTGTGTTGAGCTGTGTAACGACATCATCCGCGAAGAGGTGGAGGAGAAGGTCGCCGGTCATGGGAATAGCAAGCTTCCAACGCCGCGTGAAATCAATCAACGACTGGATGAATATGTCATCGGTCAGCCCGGTGCCAAAAAAATCCTCTCGGTCGCCGTTTACAACCATTATAAGCGGCTTGAGGCAGGCACCAAGAAAGACGATGTGGAGCTGTCCAAAAGTAATATTTTGCTAATCGGTCCAACCGGTAGCGGTAAAACCCTGTTGGCGGAGACCCTGGCCAGACTGTTGGATGTGCCATTCACCATTGCCGATGCGACCACCCTCACCGAGGCGGGTTATGTTGGCGAAGATGTGGAAAACATCATCCAGAAGTTGCTGCAGAAATGCGATTATGATGTGGACAAGGCCCAAACCGGCATTGTTTATATTGATGAAATCGACAAGATTTCCCGCAAGTCCGACAATCCCTCGATCACCCGCGATGTATCGGGAGAAGGTGTGCAGCAGGCCTTGCTGAAACTGATCGAGGGTACCATTGCCTCGGTCCCCCCACAGGGTGGTCGCAAACATCCCCAGCAGGAATTTTTGCAGGTCAACACGGCCAATATCCTGTTTATCTGTGGTGGCGCTTTTGATGGTCTCGATCGGTTGATCCGTGAGCGATCCGAAAAGAGCGGCATCGGTTTTTCGGCCGTGGTACAGAGCAAAGCCAATCAGAAAAGTATTGGTGAGGTTCTTGAAGATGTGGCGCCGGAAGATCTCACCCGCTATGGCCTGATTCCGGAATTTGTCGGTCGTCTGCCGGTTATTGCGACCTTGAAAGAACTGGATGAGGATGCGCTGGTACGGATTTTGACCGAGCCAAAAAATGCGATTACCAAGCAATATGCCAAATTGTTTGAAATGGAAGATTGCGAACTGGAATTCCGTGACGAGGCCCTGCATGCCGTGGCAAAAAAGGCCATGGAACGGAAGACCGGCGCGCGTGGCTTACGCTCCATCCTGGAAAAGATTCTTCTGGATACCATGTATGACCTGCCAACTCTGGAAGGTTTGAGCAAGGCCATCATTGATGCCGATGTGATTAATGCTAAATCGAAACCTCTGCTGATCTATGAGGGGGGCGAGCAGCATCGGGCTGCTTCCGACTAGACAAACTGCCTCTAACGGGCTGAATGTCATAGATTTTTATTATAAAAGCCGGGTTTTCCCGGCTTTTTTCTATTTTGCCTCCCCTGAAACCCACTCGTATGCGGCATTTATGTACATATAAGTAATCAAATATCGACTCAAGCCTTGAAGTCGGGGGGCAGAGCCCTAAGATTGTTATTGAACTTTATTAAACTAAAGGCCGGCGCGATTTCTGCCGACTTGATAGGTACGTGCCATACTCGGCTCATATATGCCACTCGAGGGATGCCCGAAATGTCGGACAAAGACAAAACTTCAGATGTAATCAACGATCAGCCGCAGATCATGCCTGTCCTGCCGCTGCGTGATGTAGTGGTCTATCCCTACATGGTCATCCCCCTGTTTGTGGGGCGTGACAAATCCATTAACGCCCTTGAGGCCGCCATGGAAGATGACAAGCAGATCCTGCTCGCCGCCCAAAAGAGCGCCTCACAGGACGACCCTGAGCCCGATGATCTTTATCGTACCGGCACGGTTGCCAATATCCTGCAGCTGTTGAAATTGCCCGATGGCACCATCAAGGTGCTGGTCGAGGGTAGCGAGCGCGCCAAGGTGTTGAATTACCTGGGCACCGAAGACTATTTCCAGGCGCAGGTCAGCCTGCTGGGTAACGAAAGCGAAGGACTGGATGAACGTGAAAGCGAGGTGCTGATGCGCTCTGTGCTTGCACAGTTTGACCAGTACGTGAAACTCAGTAAAAAAGTCCCGCCAGAGATTCTGTCGTCATTGGCCGGTATCGAAGAGCCGGGCCGTCTTGCCGACACCATCGCCGCGCACATGTCACTGAAAATCGAGGAGAAGCAGGCTATTCTCGAAATTGATGACATGCGCGAACGTCTTGAACATATCATCGCGCTGATGGAGGCGGAGATCGATCTGTTGCAGGTCGAAAAGCGCATTCGTGGCCGCGTCAAACGCCAGATGGAAAAAAGCCAGCGCGAGTATTATCTCAACGAGCAGATGAAGGCCATCCAGAAAGAGCTGGGTGATATGGATGATGGCCATAATGAACTGGATGAACTGGCCAGCAAGATTGAAAAGGCCGGCATGTCCAAAGAGGCCCGTGAAAAGGCCGATGCGGAATTGTCAAAACTGCGCATGATGTCGCCGATGTCGGCAGAAGCATCCGTGGTCAGAAATTATATCGACTGGTTGGTCAATGTGCCGTGGAAGAAGCGGACCAAGGTGCGGCACGACCTCGCCAGGGCAATGGAAGTGCTGGAAGCGGATCACTATGGCCTGGAGAAGGTAAAAGAACGTATTCTCGAGTACCTTGCCGTGCAGCAGCGTGCGAAAAAAGTGAAAGGACCCATTCTGTGTCTGGTGGGACCTCCCGGTGTGGGCAAGACCTCGTTGGGTAAATCCATTGCGCGTGCGACCAATCGCAAATTTATTCGCATGTCTCTGGGTGGTGTGCGTGACGAGGCCGAGATCCGCGGTCATCGGCGCACCTATATCGGCGCGATGCCGGGCAAGATTGTGCAAAATCTGGCCAAGGTTGAAACGCGTAATCCACTGTATCTGCTGGATGAGCTCGACAAAATGGCCATGGATTTCCGTGGCGACCCGGCCTCCGCCCTGCTGGAGGTGCTCGATCCAGAGCAAAACAACAGCTTCAATGATCACTATCTGGAAGTCGATTACGACCTGTCGGACGTGATGTTTGTGGCCACCGCGAACTCACTTAACATTCCTGGACCATTGCTGGATCGAATGGAAGTGATTCGACTTGCCGGTTACACCGAAGACGAAAAGGTCAATATCGCCGAGCGTTATCTAGTGAGCAAGCAGGTTGAGCAAACGGGCCTGAAAGAAAGCGAGATTCACATTAATGAGCCTGCGATCCGCGATATTATTCGCTATTACACCCGTGAAGCGGGTGTGCGCGGGCTGGAACGCGAAATTTCAAAGCTGTGTCGCAAGGTCGTCAAACAAATTTTGTTGGAGCCTAAGACCAAAAAAATTAACGTGACTTCTCGCAACCTTGAAAAGTTTCTAGGGGTGCGACGGTTCCGCTTTGGCAGTGCCGAAGAGACCGATCAGATCGGTCAGGTCACAGGCCTTGCCTGGACCGAAGTGGGTGGCGAACTGCTGACCATCGAAGCCGTGAAGATGCCAGGTAAGGGCAAACACAGCGTGACCGGTCAGCTGGGCGATGTGATGAAAGAATCCGTCCAGGCCGCGATGAGCGTGGTGCGGAGCCGCGTCAAAACCCTGGGCCTGGACCCGGAGTTTTATACCGAGAGCGATATCCATATCCACGTGCCGGAAGGTGCCGTGCCGAAAGATGGCCCGAGTGCCGGTGTGGGCATGTGCACGGCGCTGGTCTCGGTGTTGACGGAAATACCCGTGCGTGCCGATGTCGCGATGACCGGAGAAATCACCCTTCGTGGTGAAGTTTTGCCCATCGGCGGCCTGAAGGAAAAGCTGTTGGCGGCACACCGTGGCGGCATCAAAACGGTGCTGATACCGTTCGAAAATACACGTGATTTGGCGGATATTCCCAAGAATATCAAGCAGGATCTCGATATTCGGCCGGTGCGCTGGATCGATGAGGTGCTACAGGTGGCCTTGCAACATATGCCGGAACCGTTGCCGCAGGGTAAACCCGGCGCCAAGGTGCCACCGACACGCAAAGCGCCGAAACGCAAAACCATCCAGACGCATTAATCACCATTTCTGATTTGAAATGCCGCCCCGGAATTTTCCGGTGGCGGCTTTTTTTTGGTCGGTCGCTATTATTTTTGGAGGAGTGATTTGCCGGAAAAGGCTGGTGAATTGGGCCCAAATGCCGCACAATCCTTGACACAGGTGAACCGCCATTGGTATAAAACGTGGCGACACACATCAGCCGCCTGGATAATAATAACGTGCAGGCGGTGTTTTTTTGCGAGACGACTCGCAACTCCTAATAAAGCCATAGAAAAACTACACAGAGAGGTGTTCTAACGTGAACAAAGCAGAATTGATCGATGCCGTTGCAGACAGTGCAGATATTTCCAAAGCCGCCGCCAGTCGTGCTGTTGACGGTTTAGTCGCAGCTATTACCGGCGCCTTAAAAAATGGGGACCAGGTTGCCATGATCGGTTTTGGTACCTTCAGTGTGAAGGATCGCGCAGCCCGCACCGGCCGCAACCCGCGTACCGGCGAAGCCATTGAAATCAAGGCCTCAAAAAATCCTGTCTTTAAGGCTGGTAAAGCGCTGAAGGATGCCGTAAACTAGCGCGCTCTCCTGGGGGTGCTTAGCTCAGTTGGGAGAGCGTCGCCTTTACACGGCGAATGTCGGGGGTTCAAGTCCCTCAGCACCCACCATTGCTTTAATTGGCTTTGGCTATAAATTAAACGTTAATAGCTTGAAGTTAATTAGGGAATCAGGTTTATGTTGGGGAGTGGTAGTTCAGTTGGTTAGAATACCGGCCTGTCACGCCGGGGGTCGCGGG